>CAZXEW010000058.1:0-17104 GCA_964640215.1 uncultured Gammaproteobacteria bacterium | reverse complement strand
TTATCCATTGTAAACATTGCAACTGTGTGCGTAATCAATATTGCAAACTTACAGTGCTAAGTTTATCCATTGTAAACATTGCAACTGTGTGCGTAATCAATATTGCAAACTTACAGACAAAAGTTATGACATGATTATTTCCCGCTTGGAGACGGTCGCGGAACCAACACCCCCGCTGCAGTACCCTCCAAAGCCTTTTTAACCAAATCCACCACCGGCGAAAAATCCTCCTCCGGCGGCACCAACACCCACGCCCCGTACTGAGTCACCGGCGGATTTACAAATACTGATTTACCATTACCCAAATCCCCAAGCACCACACTATCAATCTCCTTAACACTTTTGGCCATATTATAAAATTCTAAAAACCGTTCCTTTGGTATATCTGTCTTGACACTACTACCGAAGGTATCTAGCAATCCAAACACTTTTTGCGGATTGGCAAAAGTCCCTATCGACAATATCTTACTCTTGAAAGCATCGATCACCAACTGCTGGCGCTTCGACCGCGCAAAATCCGAACCCTCATTATTTGTGCCATGCCTCGATCGGACGAATTTCAAAGCCGTCACACCATCCATATGCATTAAACCCCGATTAAAATGTAACTGCTCGTAACGACACCCCAAATCCAGCTTCGACGAATCAGTGGCGATCTTGCCGCTCTTTTCCAGCAGCACCTTTTGTTTCCCAGGCGCAATATTCAACTCTTTAGCCTGGTCTCCACTAATATCCATCTCCTGCTCGTGGTAATCACACAAATCATCTTCTTTGCCTTCGATCGGGTACTCGTAATCATCAAAAGTTCTCGTCACCTCCACATCCACTCCGTCTACTAAATCAATCGCCCTCGAAAAGGCGCTAAAATCCATTAATATTCCATAATGAATCGGAATTCCCAAAATATCATCCAGCTTATCCTCGGCAAACCTCAGTCCATCACTATGTTGGACTCCTACTTCATAGGCAGCATTGACCTTTTCTTTGATACTCGCCAACCACAGATCACGGGGCACTGAAATCAACACCACCTTTTTTGTTTTAGTGTTAAATGAAGCCACAATAATCGAATCAGTCAGCATTGGCCCATCATGTTTCCCACCACCAATCCCCAGCAGCAACACATTCACTCGATCATCGGTTTTTTTAATCGGGTTGGCCGGAAAGACAAATCGGGCTACCGACGAGGCCGATGACCAAAGCGCCCACCCCACCATAACTAACGCCACTACCGACAGCAACACCACGATCACTTTTACCTTTCGACTAAATCGTCGGCTACGCTGCACCTGACTACGAGCTGCTCGTCTCTCCCGAAATGATTGGAATCGTTTTTCCTCCATATTTTTATTGTCATCCTGAAGCTCTAGCGAAAGATCTCTAGACTGTAGTTCTGGGGAACTGGTGACTCCAGAATCTTGAGATTGCTACGCTAGTTTCGCTCGCAATGACATCTATCCAAGCTTATGAAGCTCCACGGCTAAGGCCGTGTATCTTCTCAGCATTCAGCTTCACAGCAAAGCTACTCAGCTGCTTAAGCGGATGAATCATTATGATTCATCCCCGGACTAATCCGGGTCATCTGCTTTGCTGATAAACAACCTCCATTATCCTTAAAAATTGCTGAGGATCCAGCGAGGCTGTGGCAATCAAACACCCACTAATCGCCTCTTGCTCTAAAAAGGCTTTACAATTTTCCTCATTGACACTCCCACCGTAAAGCACTTCCATCTCACTACCAACTCGCTGCTTTATCGCCTCTGCCACCGCATTGGCGTTGAACGGCGTATCCGGATTACCTGTCCCAATCGCAAAAATCGGCTCGTAAGCCACAACCTTCACCCCCTCAGGCACAGGCGTCGCTTGATCTTGAACACACACCAATGGGATAATATTATTTTCGATAGCTTGACCCACTTTCTGGGCCACCACCTCGTCAGTCTCACCAAAATTTTTCCGCCGCTCCGAATGTCCCAAAATCGACAGCTCCACTACGTCTTTAAGAATTTTGGCCGCCTCCTCACCAGTATAAGCCCCCTCCGGAAATGGCGATAAATCCTGTGCCCCCACCATCATCGGATAATTTCCCACCATCACTGCTTTTTTGACCTCCTCCAAATCTACAAACGGCGGACACACCACCACCGCTAGATTGTCCCGACGCTCCAATTTCGGCCCTACTACCGACACCCACTCTAAAGCTTCAGCGATAGTTTTATGGGACTTAAAATTAGCAATAATCCAGAGATTCTTCATGAAGTTTATCCGGCTGTAGTCGGTCAGCTGTTAGCGGTCAGCCAATTCACCAAACCAACCATATCTTGATAAGTCTATCATGAAATCCTCGCCCACCTCCACCCCTTCCTGCTCCAGCAGCACCTTCTGCAACGCCTTCGGATGATCTAAACATTTAGTTGAAATAAAACCGTTTCGGTTGATAATTCTCTGCCAGGGTAAATCCAAATCGCTGTTGAAATGCAACAACCCACCCACCAACCTCGCCCCCCTTGGCAACCCGGCCAGCACCGCCACCGTCCCATAAGTCGTCACCCTCCCCCGCGGAATTTTTAAAACCACCTCAAACACCCGATCCTTAAAAGTCACAAAGTAATGTTAACGCATTTGAAGAATTAATACCGAAGTCAGATTTTTTAAAAACTTTGTGAAGTCAGTTGAGAGAGAGTTGGTATGGAACTTGGTAATCAGAACTGGTACTGACGTAACATTGAGTGAGCGTGGGATTACCCTGACTTACCCCAAACCGGCGTGAACGTTTTTAAAAAATCTGACGAGGTGTTAATTCCCCCTACATGTTAATCAACCTCAATAGCTCTGCCTTCGGCGTCACCCCCACTTTCCGCCCCACCTCTTTGCCATCTTTCTCTACTATATAAGTAGGAATGCTCATTACCCCCTTGGCCGAAGCTTCCTCCTGATGCTCATCGACATTTATCTCGACCACTTCCAATTTATCCCCCATCTCCTTTTTAATCTCCTCCAACACCGGCTCCATCATCCGGCACGGCCCACAGTTATGAGACACTATCCCATTGGTCACAATTGTATGCGGATTATCTACTGTGATACCGATGACATCTCGATCCTCTACATCCTCAACAACCGCCACCTTCTCCCATAAGAATTCACCCTGCTGTCGATCATCTAACCATACATCAAACTTGGCTTCCCCACTATATGGCGGATGAGTTACCATCGAAGTTCGATCATACTTCCACGACACAACGGTATGTAATGGAATCTGCATATTTTGTGCGATCGACAGATTACCTACACCCAACGCCACTTGGGACAATACCTGCTGCTTCACTTCCTGATAATTGTTTCGCTCTTGTAAACGATAGGCCAAAAACTCTCTGACAAAAGGCACATTTGATTGTTTCGTCTTGGCATATCCATAGCCAATTTTTGCTAAATTTAATAACGATTGATAATCCGTGGCTAGCTTAATTGAGATAATAACGCCGTCGCTATCGTCACCACTACTTACTTCTTTTACTTTTACTCCCAATTCTTCGAATAATATTGCAAGTTGCTTAGCATACAAAACTCCTTCTGATTCTAAATCCTTCTCTTTGTGAAATTCAATCGCATTAACGCTAAAACCACCAAAGTGAGAACTTAATCCATGGTGTGTCCGAAAGTAAGCAATCTTGCATCCATCTCCACCAATCCAACCATTCATGAATGCTTTTTTGATATCTAAATCACCCTTCATTATCCAATCAGGCACAAAATAGCTCTGGTTCTTCTTCCGCCCTACCGGTGACCCCATACTTTTAAATAAAAAAAACAGAGATCGGTTAAAGTTTCGACAGCGCAAGACACTAATAACAAACTTCCGCTCTCCAATTTGTCTATTTTTGACCTGTCTTTTGATCTCCAACTTTTCAAATCCTAAAAAGCTCAAGTCTTTTTTAATCTCCAGAGCATCTTCCTCAGTACCAATAAAAAAATCGGTCTCGTAAGTATTATGTTTTAGATCTTCATATAAATAGCCATCGGTTATCACAAACCCCAATAGCTTAGCCAGAATCATCAGCTTAGAATTATCAGAAACTAAAGGCAGCAATCCAAACTCAGATAAAATCCTATCCGCAAAAGTGTTCCCTGCAGTAGTAATTAGTAGATCATTTGTTGAAGGTTGGTAAACCTGATCCAGCTCAACAGGACTCACCAAAACAGGTGTACCTACTTCCAACTCACTCAAGTTTTTAAACCCCTCTTGGGTTAACACCGGGTGATTATTATCCCCAATTAATTCACGCCCAGTCTCTAAACTAATTTTCTTAGTCACAACATTGTTAAAAACCTGTACTTTTTTTACCTTTTTAAATACTTGCTTTTGAGTCTTCGGATCTATTGTCAACACCCTTTGGCCCAATTTTATTTCTGAGGCTTTAACGTATCCACTTTCAGTCAAAACCGGTGTCATCAGATCAACACACCAAACCGCCCAGTAATCAATTAGCTTTATAGTAGACATAGACAAAACATGTTAGCATGAATATTTTCAGATTGATATATTGACATTTATTCTAGGATTAGTTAATTTCAAGTTGTAAAAGACGAATAATAAAAATTATAAGTTAGAAATTAATGATGCATGCAAAATTAAAGCTTTTAGCGATATTTATTTTGGTATTGGGTATTCTCTACTCGGCTAGAAATGGCTTTTCAACGGTTTCGGCGGCCACTCTAATGTTGGGCAATCCGATAATTGGATCTCAAACAGATACCTCTGCCTCAAATTATATGAATGGTTCCAGATTTACGATGGGATCGGTTGGGGGAACCGTTACCAGCATGACAGTTTATGTCGCCAATGTCAGTTCTGCTCCGAATAACAAATATCAATTGGCCATTTATACCAATAATAATAATAAACCGGGCACTTTGGTGGTCAAAAGTAATACGGGAACACTCGCCGGTAATTCCTGGAACACGTTGCCGATTACTGCAACTTTGAATGCTAATACTCGGTACTGGTTAATGTATAACACTAACGGACTAAACGCTGTTTCCAATAATATGAAGTACAACTCTGGGGGGATAGATGCATACAGCACTAAATCGGTAGCGTTTGGAATCTGGCCGAATAGTTTTGGGTCAGCGGTGATGGGGACGCTCAATTTCTCGATTTACGCGACTTATAATACTAACGCCGGCCCAACACCAACGCCTACTCCGACATCTACTCCTACCCCAAGTCCGACTCCTACCCCATCACCTACCCCAAGTCCAACGCCAAGTCCAACGCCTTCACCAACACCAAGTCCGACTCCCACCCCGACTCCCGATCCAACGCCGACGCCTAGCCCAACACCCACTCCAACCCCCGTACCTAGTCAACTTTTGGCTTTTGACAGTTTTACAGCCAATAATAACACTCCTTTGAATGGCAGAATCCCGGATATTGGTAATGTTTGGGTCGCCAATAATGGCTGGAAGATATTAAATAACGCTGCTCAAAATACCAGCTCGCCGGCTTATGCTACTACTAATGTCGGAACTGGCAATGTGCTAGTAGAAACAGACATCACTTTGCCCGCGTCCCCCTTACCTGTCTGGCCACAATCAGATTGGTTTTCGGGTGTGATGGCCGCATCAAAAATTTTCAACGCCACTCAACTTATCGATGGGGTAGAAGCCCGGCTTCTCTATCAAGGCAATTCCAACGAGATTGAGCTGTGGGAATTTGCGGATGGCCGGACTAGCACCAGCGACAGCCGACTAAATTTTAATAAAGTTAATCTTTCGTTTAACGGCCCCCAAGGCCCAATTGCTCCTTTAATCCCAGGCCAGACCTACCACCTGGCGTTGCAAATATATGGTCAGCAAGCCTTAGTTTATTTGAATGGAGTTCCAAGAATAGGTATGACCTTGGGATTGCCCATCGGAAGTGGAGCCAACCAGCATTCGTTTACCGGGGCTTCAATGACCATCGAGTCACCGGGAATAAGTGGTCAGAGGGAGGATAACTTTCAGGTGACTGCCATAACTTCTCCGCCGCCAAATCCCACCACCCCTTATTGTGGTAACTCGGTCTGCGATGCTAACGAGGTCTGCAATAGCTGCGACGCTGACTGCGGTGTTTGCCGCTAAAGTGGTAATATTAGCTCCACATGCCCTCCCTGTTGCAAGATCTTAATCCCATACAGCAAGAAGCTGTCAAAAACTCTGAGGGTCCAACCCTCATTTTGGCCGGCGCCGGTTCAGGTAAAACCCGCGTCCTGACCTACAAAGTCGCCTACCTGATCGCCGAGAAAAAAATCCAACCGGAAAATATCCTAATCTGGACCTTCACCAACAAAGCCGCCAGTGAAATGAAAAAGCGCATCCTCGATTTGATTGGCCAAACAACCTCTCAACCTTTAATGGGCACTTTCCACTCAATTTGTTCTAAATTTCTTCGCCGCGATGGTTACTTCATCGGTCTCAAACCAGGTTTTTCCATTTATGACGAATCCGACGCTCTCGATGCCGTCAAAGAAGCCATGAATTCACTTGCCATCGACATCAAAAAAACCAACCCAAACGCTGTTCGCCATACCATCTCCGGCGCCAAAAACGAGCTCATCAGCGAACTCGAATATCCCCAATACGCCCGCGGTTATTTCCAGGAAAATGTCGCCAAAGTCTACCTGGAATACCAAAAAATCCTCCGCCGCAACTCCGCCCTCGATTTTGATGATCTGCTTTTAGAAACAATCCGCTTGTTTCAAACCAATCCCGACGTCCTGACAAAATACCAGCAGCAATTTCGCTACATCCTAGTCGACGAATACCAGGATACCAACACCGCCCAATATCAATTAGTTAAAATGCTGGCTAAACGTTATCGGAATATCTGTTGCGTTGGAGATGCCAGCCAATCGATATATTCGTTCAGAGGTGCTGATTTTCGCAATATAGTCAATTTTCAAAAAGACTATCCTGAAGCCAAAATTTTCCATCTTGAACAAAATTACCGCTCCACCCAAATCATTCTCGATGCCGCCCACGCCATTATTTCCGAAAATAAATCCCATCCCATCCTCAAACTTTGGACCGACAAAAAAACCGGCCCCAAAATCACTGCCTTCCAAGCCCGCAGCGAGGTCGATGAAGCGATGTTCGTCATCGAAAAAGTTAAAGAGCTATCAGCGATCAGCTCTCAGCTATCAGACTTTGCGGTGTTATATCGAACTAACGCCCAATCCCGGGCTCTTGAGGAAGCTTTTCTCAAAGTCGGCCTGCCCTACCAACTCTTCGGCGGCGTCCAATTCTACGAACGCAAAGAGATCAAAGACATCCTGGCTTATTTGCGTCTAGTTGAAAATCCCCAAGACTCCGTCGCCCGTAAACGGATTGAAAAAATCGGCAAAGGCCGGACCAATAATTTTAATAACTGGTTGGGGACGATAAACAGTGCAGTGGGTGACGCAGAGGAGGGGTCCCGGCTCCCGCCCGCAGCTGTCAGCGAGGACGGAAGACGGGATACCGGCGCGGCAGGACCCACGGTGCTTGGCCTCACCACCCTCGAACTCATGGACCAAATCCTCACCATCACCGACTATCTAAATTATTTAGACGACGGCAGCGAACAAGGCAAATCCCGGATCGAAAACGTTAAAGAACTGCGCTCAGTCGCTGAAGAGTTTCCCGAGCTCAGCCAGTTTTTAGAAAATGTTGCCCTGATCCAGGACAAGCAAATGCCAGATTCCCAGCGGTCAGCAGTAAGCGGTGAGCGGTCAGCCGGAGCTGTTACTTTAATGACAATCCACGCCTCCAAAGGCTTAGAGTTTCCGATCGTTTTCCTAGTCGGCATGGAAGAAGGCCTTTTTCCTCACTCCCGAGCCATGCTCAACCCTGACGAAATGGAGGAAGAACGCCGCCTGGCCTACGTCGGCATCACCCGAGCCAAAGACCAACTCTTTCTGACCTACACCCGTTCCCGGCTCTATTTTGGCACCCGCTCCAACAACATCGTCTCCCGCTTCCTCGGCGCCATCCCCGAACACCTCATCGACCACAACCTCGATTACCGCGACCCCTACGAACCAACCACCGCCAAATACACCGCCGATGACGACTGGATCGACCACGATTTTTAATATACTACAGATACTTTTATATGCCAGACTCAACATCGGCAGGTATACCCACACGTCATGTAAGATGAATAGATTAATTAACGAGAGCATAAAGCAAGCTAGAATGGATATTGACAAACAAGTTTACAATCTCTACTCTTAAAATATGGATAAAATAAAAATGTTGGCAAAGATAGGTATCGGATTAGCTGTTATTGATTTTTTATAAAGAGGGTTTGGTCCTTTATATACTACCGATGCATCCCAAGCCTTATCATTAGGACACTTCATTGGAGTAGGTATATATCCTGCGATTGCGGTACTAGCTTCAATTGGTTTGATAAAATCCAAAAAATGGGGAATGTATCTTAGTATAGTTTTAGTATTACTTTCATTAATCGGGAGTACTTCAGCGTTACAAGGAAATGGATTTACTGTTCTTCCAATCCTATATTTAGTTTTTTATGGAATACTATCGTTTGTAGATTTTCAACAAAGCAAGTACCTTAATTAGCTGTATTTAAATTCCTCTTAGATTATTCTTTTGTAACCTCTTTTCGACCTCATCTCTAATAACCTTAAAATCATAATCTAGGCACCATTTACTTTTAATCACCAACAACTTATTGCAATAACCTACAACATCAACCGATCCTTTATTGGACAATTTAACAAATATAAAGTTCGGCATTCTAAATTTCATATAACTTAATATTACACAATATCGAAATTTTTGACAAAAACCCTTTTTCCCTCTAAACTCCTAGTCAGCCCAATTTTTTGATGCGATTTATCTTTGCACTCTTGGCACTAACGGTTATTTTCATCGGTCCCCAAATCATCCACTCTCCTCAACCCGAAGTCCTGGCCGAATCCACCACCGCCACAGAAGTCCTCGACGCTCCACAACCACTGCACACCGAGTCCCGTTTCGGCACTAAACTCGAGACCACTGAAACCAAAATAGATCGTAAAACCATTGTCAAAGACGATCCGGAAACCGAAGCTGGCGAGGAAAAAATCCTCGAAGAAGGTTCAGACGGCAAAAAAACCATCGTCATCAAAATAACGCTTTACGAAGGCGATGAGTATTCCCGCGAAATTGTTTCCACCGACATTATCTCTCCAACCGACAAAATAATTTCTAAAGGAACTAAAATTATTTGGCGAACCCTCGAAACTTCCGATGGTCAGATTAAATACTGGAAAAAAATGCGCGTTTACGCCACCCACTACGACTCCCACTGCCCTGGCTGTGATGAATGGACCGCCATCGGAATGCGGGCCGGTAAAGGCGTCATCGCCGTCGACCCCTCAGTCATCAAACTCCGCAGTCAAGTTTACGTTCCAGGTTATGGCAAGGCCGTCGCCGGAGACACTGGCGGCGCCATCAAAGGCCAAATCATCGACCTCGGCTTCGACAACGCGAGAACGGCAGGCTGGAGTGCACACTTCGTCGACATCTACCTACTTTAAAAAACCAGACTAACCCTGTTTTTCTAAAAACTCCAGAACTTGCTTGGCAAATTCCTTCAAATCATTCAACTTCTCATCTAAATCTGAGTAGGCTAATTTATAATCGATATCGGTATACTCATGAATTAAAATATTTCTAAATCCAACTGCACCAGCCATTTTTTCAGCTAGATTTGCCACAATTACTCCATTTTCACCGAGTAACAAAAATATATCAGAAGCCTTCTCTTTTCTTGGCAGTTCCATAGCTGAAGCCAAGTGAGTAGCTATATTAATACAGGTTTCAATCGCCACCTGCATCCGCCGATCCACTAAATCCTGGCTATCCTCATCTTCTAAAATTTTCTCCAGAGTTACATCCATACCTCTAATTTTCGTTATGGCTGTTTTAAGGGTGTCAAGCAAATTATTGACTAGAACTTTATCTATTACCATCATCTTTCTCCCTGGAAATATTTCGTTAAGTAATGATCGTAAATATCACGAATGTGCGCTGAATCGTAAAAATCTATCATAGCCTTAGTTTCAAATCTAACCCGATCTGGTTCGTTTCTCTTATAAATACATTTACCATTTTTCAAAACCTCGAACAGAAAACTTGGCTGACTATCCTGATCCACAATTCGCAAATCAACTTCAAAATCGGGAAAAACTTTAGAAACAACGGGGTAAAGCTGTAAATAATCCACCTTCGTTACCTCATCTACTACTATTGCCAAATCTAAATCACTTTTTTCCTTATGATAGCCGCTCACTCTTGAACCATAAAAATACGCCGCAACCACTTCAAGTTGTTCTTTTAAATACTTTTGCAAGTTTTCCAAATCCAGCAAATCCATATCCATTCTGGAGAAAGTATATCACTTATGACAGTTTAGAAAAAATCGACCTCGGCTTCGACGACACAAGAACCGCGGGTTGGTATGCCCACTTCATAGATATCTACCTACTTTAAATAGTCTTTAAATAAAAAGTCCGTCGACCAACGGATGAGTCGAGACGTTGTCATTCTGGAACGAAGCGATAGAATCTACTGTAATTTAAAGGTGGTAAGAATCTGGTCAAAAATGTTAATGAAATCGGCATTATGGAGGCCAAAGGTAAGTTTTTGATCGCCGATGGTTAGAAATACCTCTGTTTCTTGGTGATTCAAAGGGTATTGTGAGAAAGGTTTGGTAAATGTAGTAACGTATTTCATCGCCTTATTTCCGTTTATTGTGACTTCAGAATTAGATACCTGTTTGTCACTGTTGGTTACACTTGGATTAAAATCTCCGTAGGTAATTGTGATAGGTGAATATTTTTCCCTGGGATATGCTTCTGTCTCTAAATATTGTTTACCTTTTTGAATCTGATCCTCTCTTGTTTGGGGCAAAAGAACTGTAAAATCACCCTCTGAAATTGTCCAATCCGGAGGATATTTAATAGAGAAGCCTAAAGCTGTATTACTATAAATCTTCCGTCCCGCAGTCTCATCCACATTCGCACTAGTTGAGGCCGGCGGAGGCGTCTCTGTCGGTGGAGATGTCACCACAAATGGTGGCGGAGAAGGCGCTGCCGGCAATTGAGCAGTTTTCTTCAAATTCATCTGTCCGATCACCACCAACCCCAGCGCCACCACCATCAACATCGCGATCAGCACCAAAAACATCATCAGCGTAAAACCTTTTTGATACCGCATCAGTTGGCCACCTTGACACTAAAGGTTTTGATAATCGCAAAAACCAGTTGCAAATCTTCCTCCTTACTCTCCTTCACCAACAGCCGCCAATCGAAAAACACCCCTCCAGCTTTATACACTACATCGATACAATCATCTGCCCACTCACAGTTGATGTGATGCACCACCTTCACATTCACATCCCCGATCATCGCATCCTTACTCTCCGGTTTACCGTATTCAAAAACGTCTCCAATGTAATCATCGACACTTTTCTCTCCAAAACTAACACCATTAAAATAGGTCAACTCAATCCTGCCTAGTAATAATCGCGCCGGATCTTTTCTGGTCGAGTCAGCTTTATCAAATTCCAAAACATTAATTAAACGCAGCTCGTCAAACACTTTCCAGGAGGTGTTTTTAATGTCATAGCGCCAATCACTCGGATATTTAAAATTAAAACTGCCGCCACTACCACTATAAACTTTCCAATTCGAGGTATCTACCACACTCGGAGTCGGCATTGCCGAGGCAGTCTCGCAGCTTGGTACAATCTTCCATCCCGCCGGTACATCGCAGGGAGTTTTGAAAGTCTGACAAGCTTGATTTTGGGAATTCGTCGCTGAAGTCATCACCTGGGCACAGATTTTTGGCAAAACCTGCGACCCCGAACCAGCAAAATTTAAATACTGTCTAAAACTTACTGCCCCCACCACCCCAATCACCACAACGGCCACCAAAACCACCACCAACATCTGGGCAAAACCTCTTTCTCTCACCTCTTCAGCGTACCAAAGAATCTATATCAATTCAATCGGATTCTAATTGGTTTTAGGAAGAATTAAGCGCGAAGACGGGTCAATCAAAAAACATTGAATCCGAAATTCTGATTCCAACTAATAGAAGACATCCTCAATCTAGTTTCGAGGATTCATGAGTGAGCGGACACCTCAGGATTAAACTGATTCCCAACCTAGCGAACGCTTTTTTGATGATCTGGCGAGCGGTTAATTCTTCCTGTAATTCCTACGACCCACCACGGGAAGAATTAATGCTCCCAATTACCTGTTCAATTTGTTCCGAAAAATCGTCTTTACTTAAACCCCGACCCGCCGTCCCCGACACCCGATGAGTCAGATTGAAACTTTTTCCCTGAGCACTAAAACACCACCGGTAATCCACTCCCCGGGCATTTTCGATCCGTGATTTGATCACTTGTAACCCATTGATATTGACCGTCTCACCGGCACAGCCAAGCGAATTATCGACTAAAACCGTAATCGGCTTCAGCGCCCGGTCACAGACTATCCGCGAATCAGCGCCGTTGACTGGATCAAACTCAAAATTCTTCGAATTAGTACAGCTCAACACTCCCCAGTTTTGCGGATAATTAAAGGTTACATTGTCGACTTGGAAGGCTTTTGTAGACGATCCTAGCGAACTACCGTTAGATCTATTCCCGGTTGCAGGCAAATTCAACCCTTGATTTAACTGGGCCGACTCCGTCGCCGGCACTGACACCACACCGTCCGTCGATACATTACCTGAAGTGACTGTTTTTTTAGCCGGAAAAAATTTACCCCGCACTAACATAACTAATCCAAATACCAGCGCCGCCAATATTATAAAGGCAATAATAATCCCGATCACCCGATTCAAACTCATGCTGCGAACTTTACCACATCTCAGACCAAAAAAAAAGCCCATAATAGTTCTTAACCTTTTTCAGTCTGACAACTGACATCTGATAACTGATAGCTTATAATCACATCATGGATTTACACCCTATCACTCCCGACCAAAAAGACGATTACAACCGGGTCGTCACCCACATCATGCAATCCTGGGAATGGGGCGAGTTTCGCCAAAAAATGGGTATTCCGGTATTGCGCTACGGCCTGTTCCAAAATAATAAGCTGCTTAAAGCCTTCCAAATCACCCTTCATCAGATACCTTTCACCCATCAATTCGTTGGTTATTTGCCTAAAGGCCCCCTTCCTGACAAAGAATTGGCCGAAGCTCTCGACCACATCGGCAAACAACATAAATGTGCTTTTATTAAAGTCGAGCCTGACATCCTGGCTGGGGACAACCCCTACGTTGTTTATCCGGCATTTTTACCTTCAACTAAACCCCTCTTCACTAAACATAATTTCCTGATCGATCTGACTAACTCCCAAGACCAACTCTCTCAAAATCTCCATTCAAAAGCTCGCTACAATATTAAAATCGCGCAGAAAAAAGGCGTCACTACCAAAGTTGAAACCTCCGATGCAGCCTTCAACGCTTACCTCAAACTTTATTTTGAAACTACCAACCGCCAGCATTTTTTCGGCCACAACCAAACGTACCATCGAACTGTCTGGGAAACTCTCAGACAAAAAGATATGGCCCGCCTGCTCATCGCTTACCTTCCTGAAAAGAAGGCAAGCTTCAGCGAGGACGAGCTAAAATCTTCCACAGCGAAGTCCGAAGCTGATGCTTACTACCAAGGTAAACCTCTGACCGCTTGGCTGCTAATCAATTTCAAAGACACTTTGTACTACCCCTACGGCGGCTCAACTACTGAGCACAAAGAAGTCATGGCCAACAATCTAGTCGCCTGGGAAGCTATCTTGCTCGGTCAAAAAATGGGCCTCAAAACTTTTGACATGTGGGGAGCCCTCGGCCCAAATCCCGACCCCGAAGACCCCTGGATCGGCTTCCACACTTTTAAGCAGCGCTACGGCGGAAAATTAGTTGAGTATATCGGCACCTACGACTTGATCTTTGACCAAACTCTTTATTTTCTTTTTACTTACATCGATAAATTCACATCCCTAAAAGTCGCTTTACTAAAAATTCTCGGTCGATGAATAACTCCCTTTATCTTAGTCTCGCCGCACTCGTGCTTTCTTTTCTTGGATTATCCTGGTTTGCCGGCTCCGATGCCCCTTATGTCCCCACTAAAAAAGATAAGATCAAAAAACCGCTCGAACTGGCCGGGGTGACTAAAGGCAAAATCTTTTACGAACTGGGCTCAGGCGACGGCCGGGTCGTCCTAACCGCTGCCCAAATGGGCGCGACATCTTTCGGAGTTGAGCAATCCTGGATCCGAGTCTGGATGTCCCGTTACGCCGCTAAAAAACTCCACCTCCAAAGTGCTACCTTCTTCCACGGCAACATTTTCTCCCGCCGCTACTACCCCGCCAACATCGTTTTTATCTACATGCTTCAACCCTGTGTCAACCGCCTCGAAAAAAAACTCCAAACCGAACTCGCCAAAGGTTCGATCATCATCACCCAAACCTACCACTTCAAACACCTCAAACCCTTCCGCCGCTTCGACAATTTCTATTTATATCGCCTATGACCCTCCAACCTCCCCAACCGCCCTTACCTCCCGAACACCCCATGCTTCGTCAACCCTGCCAACCAATCATTCCTAAAGATCTCAAATCAAAATCTTTTCAAAAACTCCTCGACCACCTTCTTGATTTTGTCTATGGCCACAGTAACAAAGGCCTCACACGAAACAAAAAACAAGCTATGACCGTCGGACTCTCGGCCAACCAAATCGGCATTAGTCTCCAAATCAACATCATCGACCTTGGCATTGGGCATAAAAGCTACAACGATATTCATATCCTGATCAATCCGCGAATTATTTGGAAATCAAAATCAATCATTGAAAAAATTGAAGGCTGCGTCAACCTCCCTACCATCTGGGGCCAAGTTAAACGCTCCAGAACTGTCACTGTCCAAGCCCTTGACCGCTCAGGCAACCAGCTCACCATCAAAGCCAGGGGCTGGCCCGCGGTTTTACTCCAACATGAAATCGATCACCTCCACGGCCACTTATTTCTCGACCGCCTCTCCGACCCCACCAAGGCCCACCTGGTCGAAGAAGGGGATTACAAACTCTACAAAAAACAGCCCAAAAACTGGACCAAATTTATCGATGTCACCAACCTAACCCGCCCAATCCTCTAACTAAAAGGCTCAAGCCCACATCTTATGGCCTTCCAGGTCGCACCTGGCATAGAGGTTCAACCTGGATGTCAGGTCGCACCTCAATATAGGATTAACCTCCTCCAAACCGCTCCGTCTTAATCCGCTCCTCCTCAAACCCCATCGTCACCAAATCACCAGCCACCTCCTCTACAAACGGCGTCGGCCCGCAGACATAAATCCAAGGATTTTTTTCCTTCAAATGCCCGAACACCTCTTCCATCATCTCCTGATCTACCCGCCGCTTGTAACCACTCCACCCCGGCGGTGCCGAATTAGTTAGCGTCATCACCACTTTTAAATTATGATCCCGATTTGGATCCGCCGCCAACTCATCTTTATACAACACCCGTCCGATATCCTGGGCGCTCACTAGAAAAATAATTTCCCGCCTGTCATCCGACTGATTAAAATGATGCCTCAACATCGCCATTAGCGGCACCATCCCCGAACCGCCGCCAATTAATACCAGCGGCCCGTCCATTTCCGTTCCCCACACAAAATGCCGCCCAATCGGCCCACGGATCTCCACCTGATCCCCCGGTTTTAGCTGAAAAAGATACGGCGACACCTCACCGTTTTCCAGCAGCTGTATCCCAAACTCTACCTCCCCCTCTTTCTCCGGCGCCGACGCGATCGAATAACTCCTCTCCGCCTGATACCCATCCTCGGCAGTCAATCGAATATCATAATGTTGCCCCGCCTGATGCCGCACCCAATTCTTCACTTCGAACGTCAGCGCCTTGACATCACTCGCCACCATCTCCGAGTGCTTCAAAGTCACCGCCTGCCACTGCCGCTGTATCTCTTCATCCATACATTTATAATACTGAATTCCAATCCCAATGTCATTCTGGCAAGCAATGCGCGTCCAGAATCTATTGCGGGGGGTTGACAAATTCAGGTGTGTATTGTACCATTAAATACACAGAGCATGGTCGATTTATCGCAAACGGACGGGTTTGACTGGGATAAAGGTAATTTATCGAAAAATCGATTAAAGCATGGCGTTGAAGCGAAAGAGTGCGAAGAGGTATTTTTAAATTCACCTCTCATTCTTCTACCTGATGAGGAACACTCAAAAACAGAAGAAAGGTACAACGTCTTTGGAATAAGCTCATCCGGCCGAAAACTAGCTTTAGCCATTACAATCCGAAATAATAAAATCCGGGTGATCATGGCCAGAGACCAAAGCCGAAAAGAGAGAAAGGTTTTTGATAAAACGAACTAAAATTATGAACAAACTTAAAAAGATTCCTCAATTTAAAAACGAAAACCAGGCAGCTCGGTTTTGGGCCACCCACGACTTTACCGATTACTTTGATATCAACAAAGCAATTATTAATCCTGTCTTCCCCAATCTTAAACTCTCCACCAAAACTATTACCATCCGGGTTCCGGAATCTCTACTCAACAGCCTAAAAGTCCTGGCCAACAAAAAAGACGTCCCCTACCAATCCCTAGTCAAAGTCTACCTCGACCAAAAAGTCCGCGAAGAAAACTTCGGTCCAAAATAGCCGCTACGACCCCAAACCAACTGTCATTCTGGAGTGTAGCAACAGAATCTCACCCATTGTCATTCTGGTAAGTTGACGCATCCAGAATCCAATCTGCTACAATAAATCTATGCAGCGAGGCTTTGCCCCCCTCTATCTATTATTTGTAATTCTCCTCCTCGCTACAATCGCCGGTGGAGCATATTATATTGGTACCAAAAATTCTTATATCCCACCTCCTGCTCAGATATTATCTCCAACCAATATCAACTACTCAACCCCACCACCTTCTTCCTCATCTGACGAAACTGCTAATTGGAAAACCTATCACAATACTGTCTATGATTTTTCATTACAGTATCCAGGTGACTTGAATATAGTCGGTACAG
>CAZXEW010000057.1:0-11238 GCA_964640215.1 uncultured Gammaproteobacteria bacterium | reverse complement strand
AACAACTAGCGACTGCTTACTATTTAAAGTTTTCGGATTTCGTCTTCCAAGAAAGGCATCAGGTCGCCGTCTAAGACTGCGTCCGTGTTGGAAGTCTCGTGGTTGGTGCGCAGATCTTTGACCATGTGGTAGGGGTGGAGGACGTAGGAGCGGATTTGGGTGCCCCAGGAGGCTTGGGTGTTGCCCTGCAAGGATTTGTGAAGCTGTTTTTCTTGTTCCTCCTTGAGAGCCCAGAGTTTGGCGCGAAGCAGTTTCATGGCGTTTTCGCGATTTTGAAGCTGGGAGCGCTCGGTTTGGCAAGTAACAATTAGGCCGGTCGGGAGATGTTTGAGTCGGACGGCGGTTGAGACTTTGTTGACGTTTTGACCGCCCGCTCCGCCGGAGCGGAAAGCGTCGAACTCAATGTCTTCTTCGCGGATTTCAACCTCCGTTTCGTTTTCGATAACCGGTAGGACCTCAACTAGAGCAAAAGAGGTTTGGCGAAGGGCATCGGCGTTGAAGGGTGATTGGCGAACCAGCCGGTGAGTACCAGCCTCATGTTTGAGATAGCCGTAAGCGAATGGTTCGTGGATAATCATTGAGATAGTTTTAAGACCAGCCTCTTCACCAGCTGACTCATCAGATACTTCTGCTTCCCAACCCTGTTTTTCTAGAAATCGTTGGTACATTCTAGCTAGCATCGCCGCCCAATCCATGGCTTCGACCCCGCCGGAACCGGAGTGGACTGACAGAATAGCTTCGGAGGAATCGTGTTCTCCTGATAAGAATAGTTTGAGTTCGAGTTCAGAGAGGGTTTTTTCAAGAGAGTCGATTTCTCGGCGCAAATCTTCTTCCATCGACGTTTCACCGGCAATTTCGAGAGCGTTTTGAATTTTTGTTTCGAGCTCTGTAAGCGCTGAAAGCTGTTTTTGTTTGTCAGTCAGTTCTTTAGATACTCGGCGGGCCGTGGTTTGATCTTCCCAGAAGCCTGGTTTGATGGTTTGGGCCTCTAATTCGCGAATCTGGGTGCGTAAATCGATAGGATTGAACCGTTCAATAATTTTTTGATGCCGATTTTTGAGGTCGTTCAGTTGATTCTTTATCTCGTCCATGAGGGAATTATATCGTAATTTGATGTAAATCGAACAGGATTGGTATTTGTTGGCCTGTTTGGGGATTGAAGCCGTGGAGTTGGTAGTGATAAAAATCCTTGCGCAAGGGCCAAGGCGTTAAGATGATTTGATCTGTTGATGTAACTTTGATAAAGAGATTGGTGGTTTGATCTGAGGTGAGGCGAGGGAAAATTGGGATTCGGTCATGGCCAGGAGTGGTGAAACTAGCCAAAAAAGAGATCGAGTCACAAGCGTCGGTTATCCGGTCGGCGACCTGAAAGTCCCTTGGCAGATAACCACTTTCGGCGGTCTGTTTGGCGATGATTTGATCAGCTTGCCCTTTAAATGAATCATAATAGTGCGCCTCAGTGTTGTAGGTTAAAAGTCTTCGAATATGATTCATGATGATGAGCCACTCGACTTTATCCTGGCAACGGTTGAAAAAGCCGGCCCGGAGTACCTGTTCTCGCAAGAATGGGTCCATCTCGAGAACGTTTTGGGTGTCGTGTCCGTTGAATCCACGGTCGTGAGCGCGAACTCCGGCGACAAAAGAGCTAAAAGGTAGGTTGGGGCGATCGATACGGGCATTGCCCCACTGATTAGCTAACCAGCCAGCAAATTTCATATGCTCGAGTTGTGTAACGATAACTCCTGTTTCTTTGTTTAGAAACATCGGCCAATTATACGCTATCGGAATATTTTGTGCTAAAATTTGAGGGTGATATTGGAAATCGATACTTCGAATCAGCATCAAATAATTGTTCGACTAATCGGGGATAGTGGGGTGGTGGATGAGATCTCTGATGAAAATCAGTTTGGTTCGCAGGTGCTTCTGCCGGCGATTGTGAAGCTGTTAGGCAGGAATGGAGTTGGGGATGTTGGGGAGGTTGGGGTGGTTACGGGGCCGGGGTCTTTTACGGGTCTGCGGGTTGGGGTAAGTGTTGCCAATGCAATAGGGTTTGCGTTGGGTGTGCCGGTAAATGGGAAGACAATGGAGACAGAATTGAGCTATACTTGATTAGTCTAGAGATCCTTCGTCGCAGGCTCCTCAGGATGACATAAAAGGGTCTCCTCGGGATGACAAGACTGATGAGAGATTACTTTTTGCCACACCCGGAAACTCATAAAAAGGCTCATCTGCTCAGTTGGCATGGGTTGGTGATTTACATTCTGATCTTCATGTTACTGCAGGTGGGGCTCAGTCTGTATGGGTCGATTAATCCCGGGGTGCTGGGAATTAATTCATCGGTTGATCAGGCTAAGCTGATTGAGTTGACCAATATTGAGAGGGCTAAAAATAATTTACCATCCTTAAGGGAAAACACCCTACTTGATCGGGCGGCGGCAGCAAAAGCTGCAAATATGTTGGCGGAAAATTATTGGGCGCATTATTCACCTTCAGGTAAGGACCCCTGGGGTTTTATTCAAGGCGAGGGGTATAAATTTGTCTATGCTGGGGAAAATCTGGCTCGCAATTTTTATACCTCTGATGATGTGGTTAGTGCCTGGATGAATTCTTCGACCCACCGTCAAAATATCCTGAATGAAAAGTATCAAGATATTGGGATTGCGGTGGTAGAGGGAACTCTGGCAGGTCAAAAGACGACTTTGGTGGTTCAGGAATTTGGGTCGCAAACGGGCTTTGTAGCTAGTGCGCCTCAGGTGGTTGGTCCTCAGCCTCTGTCCGAACAGAATGCCCGGCCCAATATCAATGGAACGGCTTTAGGACTTAGTCCAAAAGTGGTGATTTCGCCGAGTAATTTTAGGTTGGATCCTTATTTAGTGACTCGGGGTGTCGGGATTGCCATGTTGGGGTTGGTGGCGATATTGTTAGCCTTAGACATGTATATTATGCGAAGGCGGGCTGTGGTCCGGCTTAGTTCAAGGCACATGTCGCATTTTAGTATTATCTCGATTGGGTTGGCGGCGATTATAATGGTTCATCCGGGAGCGATATTGTAATGTTTAGACAAGAAATTGCCAAGAAGATCTTAAAGAGTTATTCGGTGATCGGTGCGGGGGCTTTTTTATTGATTTTATTTTGGCTGAGGGATAATTCAGCCCTGCTGAGTTTTAAAATTTTGATGTCGGCGGTCATAATGTACGTTGGTTTTGGAATTTTATTTCACCGCCACGACAAGACTTTGACACCTGAGGTGGCCGTAGAGTATATTTTGCTTGGCTTGTTAATATTAATGATTGTCTATAGTTTTGTAATTTAAGATAAGGACCTGCGTCGAGCTTCGGTAAGGAATAATTATTGCGTAGCAAGAGCTGTGCTCATACCTCGCTCTAGCAGAACCTTGCCTTTTTAATTGAGGACATGATTAGATTTTTAAGGTACGATTAAAAACGTGAAAGGCATAATACTCGCAGGAGGTAAAGGCACCAGATTATACCCGCTGACTTATGTCACAAATAAACATTTGTTGCCGGTTTACGATCAGCCAATGATATTTTATCCGATCAAGACACTGGTGAATGCTGGTATTACCGATATATTAGTGGTAGTAGGTGGACTTCACAGTGGACATTTTTTGTCGGTTTTGAGAAATGGTAAAGAGTTGGGCGTCAAGCATTTAGAATTCGCTTACCAGGAAACTGAAGGTGGTATCGCTGATGCCTTGTCTTTGGCTGAGGCTTTTGCCGATGGTGATAATATTGCGGTGATGTTAGGCGATAACACTACTGATGCTGACATAACCAGCGCTGTAAAAAACTTCGATGGAGGGGCAGCGATCTTTTTAAAGGAGGTGCTAGATCCAGAGCGTTTCGGAGTGCCAACTTTGGATGACAGTGATCCTTCAAAGGTGCTAAAGATTACGGAGAAGCCGAAAAATCCTGATTCTAATTTTGCAGTAACAGGACTTTATCTATATGACAGACAAGTCTTTGATTTTATTAGGCAGACAAAACCTTCTGATCGTGGAGAGCTAGAGATCACTGATGTCAATAATAAATACATTGAACAGGGGCAATTGAAAGCATATCGATTAGGTGGTTATTGGCGGGATGCAGGGACTTTTGATACTCTGTTGGAAGCTAATAACCATTGGGCGAAGAAAGCTCAAAAATAATCTGATGAAGTTACTTGTTACGGGTGGGGCAGGTTTTATTGGTTCTAACTTCATCCGCTACTGGCTCGGGAAATATCCTGATGATGAGATCGTTAATTTTGACAAGTTGACCTACGCCGGGCATTTGGAGAGTCTGAAGGATGTGGCGGATAATCCTAAATACTCGTTTGTGAAGGGCGATATTTGTGACAGTGAGGCGGTTGGGAAGGCGATGGGTGGGGTGGATATTGTGGTTCACTTTGCGGCGGAGACTCATGTTGATCGCTCAGTGATCGATCCGCTTACTTTTGTAAAAACCAATGTGGTGGGTTCGACAGTTGTGTTGCAAGCGGCTTTGAAAAATAAAGTCAAACATTTTCATCATATTTCAACAGACGAGGTTTTCGGTGAATTAGGTCCAGATGACCCGCTGTTTAATGAAGACACTAATTATAAACCGAGAACTCCGTATTCGGCTTCAAAAGCGGGGTCAGATTTAATTGTTAGGGCCTATTTTGAGACTTATGGGTTGCCGATAACCATCACAAATTGCGCCAATAATTTTGGCCCGTACCTTGATCCGGAAAAATTCATTGCGCGATTTATAACAAATCTATTAGAAGGAAAAAAAGTACCTCTAATGGGTCGGGGTGAAAATATTCGGCCATGGTTGTTTGTAGAGGATCATTGCTTGGGAATTGATTTGGTAATCAAAAAAGGCAAACTAGGTCAAACCTACTGTATCGGTGGAGAGGAGAAAACGAATATCGAAGTGACCAGACTGATTTTGAAGTTGTTAAGACTTGATGAGTCGATGATTGAGTTCGTCGAAGATCGACTGGGTCATGATTTTCGCTATGGCTTGGATTCTACTAAAATACAAGCATTGGGTTGGCAGCCTGAGCACAATTTTAGAGAATCTTTAGAAAAGACTGTTGAATGGTTTAAACAAAATAAAGACTGGTGGAAGCCTCTCAAGGAAGGGCGGCCAATAGTTGACAGGGTGGCGCAGACTGCATATAGTCATTATTAGCATATGGATCCTAAAGACGTTACAGTTGAGTGGCTCAAACAGCAAAAGTTTACGCTTCAGAGTGTCTACAAGCCGCCGACGATTGAAGGTGCTGTTTTAAAAGAGTTGAATCCGTTGGTCGATGGTCGAGGAGATGTGATTGAGTTATGGAGCGAAGCTTGGGCGGAGCGCGATGGTTTTTTGGTTCCTAAGCATGTCTATCAGAGTGCGACAGATTACGGTGTAATTAAGGGTTGGCATCTTCACGCTGAACACACCGACCAATTTACGGTGACACGGGGTAAATTGCAGGTTTTGCTGGTTGATATTCGACCGGACTCGCCGAGTTTTGGACAGGTTAATTCGGTTTTTTTGGGAGTTCAACGGCCCAGAATTTTAAGGATTCCACCCGGGATTATGCATGGTTGGAATGCGTTGACTGAGCCTGAGGTAATCGTGGTTAACTTCCAGACCCATCTTTATGATACAAACGACGAATTCAAGTTACCTTGGGATTGTGTGTGTTCAGAATATTGGGAACCGAATAACGGCTAGGTATTTGCTGTTTGGGACTGCATAATGGATAAATTACTCTTCGTTGCCCCTGAGTCGATGATTGCTTCGCGGACGTTCGAGTTGCTTCGATCAAAATTTGAGATTGTTGGGGCGGGGATTAGTAACGAGATTACGCCGACTTTAAAGTTGGGTAGCTACGATGAGTTGGACATTACCGATTATGACCATGTTTTGGCGGTGCTGACGAAATTTCCGGGCCAATATTTTATCAATTTTGCGGCCATGACCGCGGTTGATGAGATCGAAAAAACCAGACCGGCCAATCCAAACGACCAAGCGGAGTTAAACTCGAACTTGGCCTACAAAGTCAATGTGATTGGAACTCGGAATTTAGCAAAAGCCGCTAAAGAACTCGGGAAAGCGGCAATTTTTATTAGTACTGATTATGTATTTAATGGTGAACGCGGGGGTTATGATGAGGAGGAATCTCTGCCAGATAGTGCAGATGGGTTGACCTGGTATGGTTGGACCAAGGTGTTGGCGGAAAAGGAGTTCATTGATTCTGGTTTGGAGGACTATCTAATTATTCGGTTGTCATTTCCGTATCGCAGTCAGTTTGAGGGAAAGGGTGATATCGCCAGAAATTGGATTTCGATCTATGATAAGTTTAAGAGTGGAGAGTTGAAGCAGATGTATCCAATATTTACCGATCAAATTTTTACGCCGACCTTTGTTGATGATTTGGCCTCGGCGTTAGAGTTGTTAGTTTCACAAAAAAGCCGAGGGATATTTCATCTGGCTTCCCCCCAGAGTGTCTCGATGTATGATTTTGCCTGTCAAATTTTTAAGGTAGCGCGTGGTGTTGGGGACCCGGAAAAAATTGTGCCAAAGGGTAGTTTAGTCAAGTATATGGAGGAGCATACAGGCTATATTCGACATAAGAATTCTTCGCTGAAATCTGATAAGATAACCAAACTGGGCTTTCGGCCGACAGGATGGCGGGAAGGATTAAAGAAAGCTTACGGAAACTAATGGTCAAAAAACGGGCTTTAATAACTGGAGTTTCAGGACAAGATGGTTCATATCTGGCGGAGTTTCTACTGGATAAAGAGTATGAGGTTGGTGGTTTTATCCGGAGTAGTAGTACCGGTCATCTTGGTAATGTTGAGCACATTCGGGAAGACATAAAATTTTATCGAGGAAGTTTAGATGATGAACGTTCGATTGAGGCAGCGTTAGCAGATTTCCAGCCGGATGAGATTTATAACTTAGGGGCTGAGGCTGCACCGGCGGATTCGTTCAAAAGGCGGGTTTACACTTCGGATATTAATGCCTTGGGACCGCTTCGGATCTTTGAATCAGCCCAGCGATTGCAAAAAAGCGGACAGAAAGTCAGAGTTTATCAGGCTTCGACCTCCGAGATGTATGGAGCTCCAACTGAGCTTCCTCAAGATGAGAAGACGCCGTTTAGGCCAAACAATCCGTATGGAGCGGCCAAATTGATGGCTCATAATAATGCCCGGATTTTGAGGGAGAGTGACGATGCGATGTTTATCACCTGTGGGATTTTGTTCAACCACGAAAGTCCCAGGCGCGGGATGCAATACGTGACGCGGAAAATTTCGGTCGGAGTGGCTTGTATCGCTAATAAAGTCAAGAATCCGCCATTAAACGAACTGGGTCAGCCGATGATTACCAAAGATTGGAAGTTGGAGTTGGGAAACTTAGAGGCGAAGCGGGATTGGGGATATGCTAAAGAGTATGTTGAAGCGATATGGATGATGTTACAACAGGACAAGCCGGATGATTTTGTGGTTGCCACCGGAGAGACTCATTCGATCCAGGAGTTTTGTGAGGCAGCTTTTGAACATGTCGGTTTGAATTGGAAAGATCATGTGGTGCTTAATCCAATCTTTGTCAGACCTCTCGAGACCGGCCCTCTATGCGGAAACGCGGCCAAAGCTAAAAAGGCGTTGGGCTGGAAACCCAAGGTGACATTCAAAGAGTTGGTTGGAATCATGGTCAACAGCGACCGGGCTAAATTTTCCTAGGATTTAATGAACAACTAACACCTCGTCAGATTTTGTTAAAAAACGTTCGCGCTGTTGGTGGTGTGTCATTCCCGCGAAGGCGGGAATCTATCGGGGTTTGTCTCACGCTCACTCAATGTTTCGTCAGTACCATCTCTGATTACCTATTTCCATACCTACTCTATCTCAACTGACTATACAAAGTTTTTAAAAAATCTGACTTTGGTATTAATTCTTCAAAATCTAGAGATCCTTCACTTGAACGCTCAGGACGACAGAAGAGAACGAGCAGGATGATAGAGAAGGCCCCTTAGAATGACGCTTATGGAGCTGTTTATTAGTCACGTTTGTGACGCCAGGTGATGAAGTGGTTGACGGTAAAATTCCAGATCATGACTGGTGGGATTGTGGCAAAGAAATAGAAATTATTGTTAGCTAACCGGGTACCCAGAATCTCAACATAGCCATCACCGTAGAGAGTGTGTAGGAGTTTAACAATCAGCACGGCAATCGCCAACCCACCGACACTGACAAGGTTAAAAAGAGCTAATTTTTGCCAGACGTTGGTAGTAGTATGACGCTTTCGGAAAGTCCAATAATTATTTAGCAAAAAGTTATTTAGAATGGCGATTTCGGTCGAAAAGGCTTTCGAAGTGGCTGGAGCAACCCCGAAGTGATTAATAAATATTTTGTAAAATATAAAATCGATTAGTGTCCCGGTAACTCCAACGATGCTAAATTTAATGATTGTCTTGGCTTTTCTGGTCAACCGGTAAAATGGCAGATTTATGCCCCAAGTATGCAGCCTGGCGTCAATACCATAAGTGATGACGTCATAGGTATAATTTAGAGTTTTATTTTTGGAATAACCTTCAGCCCGATTGGTAAAAACCAGGGGGACTTCTTTGTACTTCGCGCCAGCTAGTATCGCTTCGTGCAAAAAGGCTGGCTGGATGATGAAGGTTTTTTCCCGCCAAGGTAAACGGTCGAAGTTAATTTTGTTGAATAGCTCGGGAGTGAATGCCCGGGCAGAGTTAGTGACTTCCCTGATGTTAAAAGGACCAATTAAAATTCGCGAAACCCATGAGGATCCGGCGCTAAAAATCCGCCGAGATAAAGATAGGTCGTTTTTCCCACCAGGTACAAATCGTGAGCCGAGTGCCAAATTATAGCCCTGTTCAAGCGCTTGAACCATCCGAATTAACACATCAACCTTGACCTGACCGTCGGCATCCAATTGAGCCATAATATCGGGGTGAAGGTGTTCTAAGGAGTAGCGATGTCCCTCAACTAAACCTACACCGAGTCCCATTCCGACCTTGACATAATGAATTTTGGGGTTTTCTGAGGCTAATTTTTGAGCGATTTTGCCTGTTCCGTCGGGAGAATGAGAGTCGGCAATTAAGACCTCGACGTCATAGCCCGGTAACTCTTTTTGCTGGCCCAAGACCAGGTTAGCAAACCTCTCAATGTTCTCTTTTTCATTATAAGTAGGAAGTACTACCACCACTTTTTTTGACATCGTGGAACGATTGTACGCAAATCAGGCACACATATCAATGATCTGTTTGTAGATGTAAAATATTTACTCCAGGTCCTGCCCCGAATTCCCGTTCCTGGGTCAAGTTCTGATTCTGTTTCGACTTCGTCGATAAAAGGATTTGACCCGTCGAAAGATCGTTTAGATCTTCCGACCCGCACGTGCTCTCCGGCGATTGCCGGATCCGCGCGAGCGGGCCCCTTCCTTCGTGTCACCCCTCGCAAGCTCAATAAGAATTAATACTGAAGGCAGGTTTTTTAAAAACATTGTGACGTCAGTTGAGATACTGTTGGTCTGGAAATAGGTAATCCGAGATGGTACTGACGGAACATGAGAGAGCGTGAGACAAACCAGAGTAGATTCCCGCTTCCGCGGGAATGACTACACCAAGTCAGCGCGAACGCTTTTTAAAAAATCTGGCGAGGTGTTAGTTCTTCCGTCTTAATTAAAATTTATGAGGTTGGGGATGGGGGCGGTGTTGGAGAGGAGAAAGTTTTGGCTGTAGAGGTAGACGGCGAAGGCGATAATTGCCAGGGTGATTTTAAATTCGCGGGTGGTCAAGATTTTTTCAAAGGCGATTAAGCAGAAAGGAAAAATCGGTAAGGCATAACGGCTGATGTCGCGATGGGCAACAAGGGTGGTTGCGACAAGATAAGTGAGTACAAAAATGCCCATTGGGTACAATTTTTGTTTGAGTAATAAAAGTCCCCCCAGAAAACCGAGTAATAGGACGTAGACGATATCTTCGAGCCAGATTTCGCCGACCCAAGGTTGGTTTTTGTCAAAGACTTGAAATGGGGGTAGTGTCAGGTGAATGTTATCACCGCTATGAAAATAGGCCAGAAAATCGCCGTAGGCGAAATTGAACCAGCCAAAGATAGCTAATAAACAGAGTGGAATTAGTAGCAGGGGTGAGTAGCGGAGTTTAATTTTTAGCAATTGGCCAACTGAGGGGAACGGTTTTTGGAGAATGGTTTTCCAAAAAAGGTAGATGGTGAATGCCAGGTATAACAAGATGCCTGGAGGGCGGGTGAATTGGGCTAAGAGTCCAAAGATGGCAGCACTAAAAATATCCAGGTATTTGCCGCCGCGTTCAAATTTCATGAAAAAATAAACCGCCATTATCGTGGCGAAAATGAACAGTGGTTCGGCTGAGCCGACGCTATGGACAATCAGCCAGCGGGCAGGTAAAAGGTAGAAAAGCAGTGACAGAAACAATGGTTGCGAGGTTAGTCTAAAGTCTTTGAGTAAGAAGTAAAACGCAACGGCTGAGGCGATGGTAAAAAATACCGCCACAAACAACATTGATTTTAAAAAGCCAAAAACTGGAGCAACCAAAAAGATCATTAAGGCATAACCGGGAAAATGTGAGGCGTAATAGGTAGCTGGTAGAGATTGGGGCAGCTGAGTGATCAACTCGGGAAGATAGAAGGATTTGGCGATAACGACGTATTCCAGGCCATCATAATTGCGGTAGATAGTATTGAAGCCTTCTGAGAAATGAAGGCCAAAAAAGTTGGAGATTTGCCATAAGTGGGGTAGCCAGATAAGTAGGGTTGAGGTAATCCCAGCCAAGACGATTAGACTAATATCCCGGAGCGTTTTTTTAGTGAGGAATAAGCTTTGCATATCCTTAATTTGATGTTAGCATATTATCATGCCTATCAATAGTCTGTCGGTATTTTTTCCGGCCTTTAATGAAGAAGAAAACATCACCAGCGCAGTCAAGAAAGCGGTCGATGTCTTAAATAGACTCGCTCTAGAATGGGAGATTATCATCATTGATGATGGATCTAAAGACCGGACTGGAGAGTTGGCTGATCAGTTGGCTGAAAAAGATAAGAATATTCAGGTCATTCACCAACAGAACGGCGGCTATGGCATGGCGTTGCGGGCCGGGTTCTACGGCTCAAAGTTTGATTGGATATTTTTTACCGATGCCGATGAACAATTTGATTTTTCGGAGTTATCAAAATTAATTGTTAAAGAATCT
>CAZXEW010000056.1:0-3783 GCA_964640215.1 uncultured Gammaproteobacteria bacterium | reverse complement strand
CAGCATCGAACCGGTAGTAGCTTTGGCTGATTTAAAACCGGTTTCCAAACCCGGTTTTTGGTGCCGCAGTTTAGGCTGGTTTTGTCCAAGAGAGCTGCAGGGACGATACTTAAATATTCTGTGCCGATGGTTTAGGCTGTTTTGTCCGGTGATAAAAGAGTCGGACTTGCCGAAAATTTTACCCAGCCCATCCCCAACCACTCAACCGAGTCCAAATCCAACGGTACTGCCAAGCTCCTCTCCAACCCGAGCTCCGATTGCCACCCCGACTGCGACCAGTTCGGCGAGTCTAAAGAAAGTGCCAATCATAAGTTGTACAAATGTCACGACCACCTCTTGTGCGCTGTCTTGTTTTGATAAAAGAGACCGGTGTTTGGAGAGGGGTTGTTATTGCTTGAAAAACCTTGATGTTAAAGATAGCGACTGTCTTAATTTTAGAACTCTGGCGAGAGATCCTCGTCTTAAAGAGATGATGACTCAATGTCAATAGTGCTTAATTTTTTAATGTATAATTTTTTGTCTAAACCGACGAATCTGATGACCACGGTATGTTTGATCGCGAGTAGATATATCTATAGGTATAAAAGTATTCGGATTAGAACGACGTAATATTATTCTCCAATCCCCGACCCTAAGTTTAAAGTGATCATCAAGATCAGTTAGCGCCTCAACTTCTTTTTCTCCTATTTCCAGCCTATAAAGTGCTTGCTGAAAACGAGAGATTTCTTCTCTAGAAACTTTTTTGCCAGCTAACCGAACCAGTCGTGCAAGATCATATTCGACTAATAACTTTTTGGGCTTTTGAGTTTCAACTTTTAAAGGAACCTCTGGCTGGGTAATAATGCCGCTTAAAAAATTAGGGCGCGTTTTGACTTTTGGTTGGACTGGTTCATCTTTTTGATCAATAATGGGAGTGCTCAGCGGAATTTTCAAACTGGGATTTGATGATTTTGTGTCTATTTGGACTGGTTTAGAAGAATTAATAAGGCCCATAATTGGTGGGCGAATAATAGTATGTATGAGTTGATCGGCTAATGAAGGTAGTTCGTGAACTAAAATTCCCGGTAAACCGAAAACACGAGACTGGTCGTTTGCTTCAATTAGTAACGGGTCACCTGAAGCTAAATTTAGTTTTACAAGCAAGGTATTTTTATAAGCGGTTGATTTATCAGGATAAACTGCTAACTCAAAATTCCTGACTAAAGGACTACTGGACTCAAAGCGTAAGCTTTGGTCTGGGTGTTTGAGAATTTCAGTACGGAGGAAACGCCGGTTTTTTATGATCTGAGACAATGTGTCAAGCGAATTTGGAGTTAGTGGGTTAGTTAATTGATCCCGGGTAGTTAGAAAAAAGTTAATTATTTGATTGTCGAGGCCCAAGTTGTAGGAAATTGCTTCTGTGAAACCAGCCGGTAAAACCCCAGGCCGGTGGATAAACTTTGTCGTATCTTTAACATGAGTTTTTATAATATCCCAAAGCATACGGTGACCTGAGATTTCTGATTTTTCATCAAATAACCGTTGAGTTGAAGATGCAGACAAACCAGCCCTGACCGAGGTGTAACAAGCCACGGTTCGGATAAATTCACCTCCTGTCCAGAAAAGGTTAGATAAAAACAGGTCACTTTGAGTGTTGGAGTACGGCGCTGATAATAGAAAATCAGCGTAATAATCAAAAAAGGCGTTGATACGGTCTTTTAGCGGCCGTAAGTTGGGATACTTTGATGCTAAGTGCGGGTGAAGAATATTTTCGACCGCATAAGTTTCAGTCACTAATTGAAGGCCGAGTTTCCCTAGCTTGGATGGGGTGAAGAAATTGTTACGGAAATATTTATATAAACGGCGAATGCTATTTAATTCAAGTGGTATTGGTAAATTTTCGATTTCAAACAAAGATAGTTCTCGGATTTTTCTGCCATAGGCGTCTTCATAGTGTAAATCAGCGACTTTGGCTTTTGTCAGTCCGGTTTTTTCTAAAGCTTCAGCGCTAAAATGGAACTGTCTTAAAGCGTCCATAAATTCAGAAACTACGGGCGGGGCTTCAAAGATAACACGACTGACTTCTCCTTTGTATTTTTTATCACTAAAGACTATCCGTCGATTTGTTTCAGCGCTATGCATTCGGTTATGAGCTTGATTGAATTGCTCTCCTATCCCCTCGGGATGGATCTTTTTATGGAAACGCCGCTCAAAACGGTTGGATGGTTGTTCGAATGTATAGCCATGGTTCTTATTCATACAGCGAATTATGGGAGATTTTATCGGGAATGTAAAGTTGAGCCAGTATTTGTAGCCTAAATTGGTTTTGTGACAATTTTTCCTGAATGATCTCTGAGCCAATCAGCGATTTTGTCTAAATCCCAGTTATCATTATGCGCAGCAAGCGTGAATGAAACCCCTTCCAGGTGGTGTAAGTCTACAATCCAACCGTTATATTCTAGAAAAAGAATGGCGGCAAAAAGCGAGGTACGCTTGTTACCGTCAAGAAACGGGTGATTTTTGATGATTGAGTGAAATAGGGCCGCGGCTTTATCGAAAATGGTTGGGTAGGCATCTTTGAGCCCAACTGACATTTGGGGCCGACCGACTGCTGCTTTTAATAGATTGAAGTCCCGAACACCGTGCAAACCGCCATATTTCGAGACCATTTCTTCGTTAATAGCGATTATTTCAGCCTCAGATAGGTATTTAACTCGCTTCATGGTTGAGGTACGGATTCTTTCAGCGTTTGGATAACTCTTCCCAGGTTTGAGCGTATTTTTGGGAAATTTTTTTGATCAGTTTGGCAACCTCTGGATCGATGTCTTGAGAGTTTTTTGGTCGGTCCTCGAGAGTTAGAACTAGCCCTTTATCGGTCTTATCCCATTCGACTCTACTGCCATCGCGCATTCTTAGCTGACGGGCGAAATTTCTGGGAACTGTTACAACTAGCGAATTACCATTTTTAAAGACCTTACTCATGCCTATATTATACTGACAATGTACTGACTTGTCAAGAACGGGTTAATTATTACTCATCCACCTTGGAGGTGGATTAGCTTGACACCTCGGGATTTGGCTAGGAAGGCCTGGTACTGTCATGGATGACCTCCGACGTTAATCACCTGTTCAACTAGACGGTTCGAGTAACCCCATTCGTTATCGTACCAGGCAAAGATTTTGAGGAGGTCACCGTCGACGATTTGGGTCAAGGAGAGGTCAACAATGGCTGATTCGGAGCGGCCGATGATGTCAGTGGAGACGATTGGCTCCTCGGTCCAGGCAACGATCCCCTGCCAACGGGGCGTACTGCTGGCATCTTTGATGGCCTGGTTGACTTCTTCTACCGTGGTTTTTTGTTTGAGTAAAAATGTGAAATCAGAGATCGAGCCGACAATAGTCGGAACGCGGATGGCCCGACCGTCAAAGAGGCCTTTTAGTTCGGGGATGGCTTCGGTGACTGAGACAGCCGCGCCGGTGGTAGTCGGGATGATGTTGGCATAAGCGGCCCGGGCGCGGCGAAGATCTTTAGATTTACCACCCGGCGGCGGGCCGTCGACTAGATTTTGCTCAGCGGTGACGGAATGGACAGTGGTCATCAAAGCTTTGAGGATGCCGAATTTTTCGAGGATAATGGCGGCGACCGGGGCGATACAATTGGTAGTGCAGGAGGCGTTATTGATTAATGTTTGATTGCCATATTTGTCGTGATTGACCCCTATCAAAAATGTACCCACATTGCCGCCTTTAGCTGGTGCTGACAAGATAACCTTCTTGGCGCCGGCAGTTAGATGTTGGCCCATG
>CAZXEW010000055.1:0-34750 GCA_964640215.1 uncultured Gammaproteobacteria bacterium | reverse complement strand
AACCCACCTTTCACTAGAGATTAATATTAGTGCCCCGGGCACATGGATAAACATAAATGGAATTGCCCACGCCAAGATTTTGACAGATTCCATTGACCGTTGATAGTTCGGTAGTAAAAAAGCAATGACTGAGGGCAATATAAAAATAAATGCCAAAGAAATTGGTATCGATACCATTAGTAACAACTTTAGACTTTTAAAATAGAGCTGTTTAATCTGCCGATTGTCCTTACCATGTAGGTTGGCAACCACCGGAAACATGGCCGAAGCCAGGGCCGATGGGATAACCAAGACCGCTTCTAAAAATCGGTAAGCAACCCCGTATAAACCGGCCTCACTGCCCCCTTTCAGGTAACTTAACATTAGGGTGTCGATCCGAAAATAAATCAACCCCAATAACCCCAATATTCCATAAGGCATTGATTCGATGACAATTTTCAGCATTCTTTGATAGTCAAAACCCCAAAAAAATCTGACCCCTAGCGCTCGGATAATCACAAATAACAACCCCGCATACACTAACTGTCCGCCGAACAAAGCTAGCACAGCCCCCCAGCTACCTAAGTTTTGACTCACCAAAAGTACTCCAAAAACCGTTGTCGAAAATGACAACATCAGCAGACCAATGGCTGAATATTTTAGTAATTGCTTGGCCACCAGCACCCCATCGAAAGTTAAAGCCAACAGCTGGGGAATACTCGAAAGCATTGCCAAAATCGCCAACTTGACCCGCAGCTGGTCCGAATCAACCAGCCAAATCCAGACTGCAAATATACCAAAAATTACCAAACCCAACACCAATCTCATCAGACCCATCGACCAGACTAACTCTGGCAAACGCTGACTATCCTTAGCTCCTTCACGGATCAGATAGCGATTGAGTCCTAAATCAATCAGTGACGAAAATAGCGCAAAATAAGCCAAAGACGTCACATACAAACCAAATCCAGATACACCCAAGGCTCTGGCCAGATAGATTCCATAGCCAAAGGAAACAATCTTGACTATCATCTGAGCCACTAATAGCCAACTGGAATTTTTCAATATCTGTTTAAATCGCATCGTAAATTCAAGTGAGCCACGATTTGGTTCTTACGAACTCAATTATAGAGGAATTTATAGCTACTCTCAAGGATTGGAAGGTCATTTTTGAAGCTTATCCTAAGAAGTTGAACTATACCACCGCTTAAAGTTTACCTCCACCTGATGAACGAAGTTAGAACCTACTACACTAAGGCTTAACCTTTAATACTACTTTGCCTCGAAGATGACCTTTTTCCAGATGAGAAAAAGCCTCTTTGGCTTCATCTAGACTAAATACTTTATCGACTTGTGGCTTAACCTTACCACCATCTACAAACTCCGAGAGACGGTTTAAACGCTGACTATTGCCATCTGTATTTTGACCAATAACCTCAATTCCATACTTTTGGGCAAGTTCGCTACTTGGCGCACCTGCCATTGAAACAAGGATCGCACCTTTTTTGAGAACTTTAAAAGATTTATCTGTGGTCTCTCCACCTACAGTATCAAAAACAGCATCAAAATCTGAAAGTACATCTTCAAAAGCTTCATTTTTATAATTAATAACCTGACCTGCACCCAAACTTTTAACATATTCAACATCATCACCATTCACCGTTGTTACCACATAGGCTCCTAACGCCTTGGCAAGTTGAATAGCGATTGTCCCGATACCTCCTGCCCCACCATGAATCAAAATTTTTTGACCCCATTTAAGCTTGATATGAGTCTCCAGTGCTTGCAAGGCACTTAAACCTACAAGCGGCAGTGAAGCAGCCTCCAAAAAATTGGTCATCTTTGGTTTTTTAGCGATCTTGCCAATGCTTGCCGCCAAAACTTCTGCAAATGCTCCTGTTCCTCCAGCAAAAACTGCTGCCTGACCATACACCTCATCACCAACCTTAAAATCTGATACCTTTTCCCCTAAACCTACAACTACTCCTGCAAAATCGCCTCCCATTGTTGCGGGGAACTGAAGCTTAATGTATTCTTTGACATAACCCTCACGTACTTTCCAATCAAAAGGGTTGATACTCGCAGCATAGACTTCTACCAAAACTTGCCCTTCACCAGCAACGGGTTTTGAAACGTCATTGTTAACTTCCAGAACATCAACTCCGCCATAAGAGTTAATTTGGACTGCTTTCATATTTAGGTATTATAACAGATAAAAAATTGAGACAATTTAATATCCTAACTTAATTTTATCTTTTAAGTTTATTCCTATATTCGTCAACAATCTCTTTCGGAATAATTTTTAAAGCTATGATTACCAATGCCGGAATAATTACTATGTCGTCCAGATGTCCAACAATAGGTATAAAGTCAGGTATTAAGTCAAAAGGTAAAAAGAAATATCCAACCGCCATCCCTAAGAAGAATTTTCCAAGTAAAGGTGTTCTTTTATCTTTGATAACCGCTTGATAAATCTTGATTTCAGTTTTGACATTCCTTCCGATTACTTTTAATCGATTTTTTATGCTCAGATTATTCATAAAACCAATCCCAAGAGGGATTATCAATTAGAGCCTTAGCCCAGCTTATTTTATCCGTACTCTAATTTTATCATTTTTGCGCAGGAAAGGATAAACAGGACGGACGATTTCAAGTTTTTCTTTGGCATCTAACTCAAGACGAACTATTTAGCGGGTTGTTCAATAGCCGCCATCTCAAGCAAAACGTTGGGTTCGTTTCCAACAACCCATGCATCATGTCCCGGTTCGATAACTGCGAAGTCACCAGGGACCAATTCTACTTCCGTGCCATCATTCATCACTACTTTTTGTCTTCCCGAGATAATATACTTCAGATGACACTTCTGGCAACTAACGGTTTTGGCGACAGGTTTTACGTGCTCTGACCATTTCCAGCCGGGCTGAAGAGTCTCTCTTAGTAAAGTGACGCCAGCAACGGTAACAGTTTCGATTTTCCCTTTCTCAAATGGCGTTGTTGTTTGGTCCGGGGAATTCAGACTTTTTGTTGTTATAGATGTCATATTTTTTCACCTCCTTTAAACTTAATTCTTATTATCGACCTTTTATGGTTAATGTTATTTTACCAAATCTTCCATTGGAACGCCTAATGCTTTGGCGGCAAATTTTAAGAAAGAACTACACCAGTTCGAATCCAAACTGCTGGCACTGGTTGACTATGTTGGAACCTTTTATAAAACACATTATAACGCCATTTATTCTTGACAAAAGTAGGTGGATAAATTACGCTAATATCAGATGTAAGTAATTATGAAAATTTATCTGCCAAATCAAAAAGGTTTTGCTCACCTCCTTATTATATTAGCTTCAATCTTAATAATTCTTGATTTGGTTATAGCTTCTAAACTTCACGTTGTTAAAACTTATCCCCAAAAAGAGACTGGGAATGTTCAAGGAGTGTTAATAGCCAAAGGAGATGATGATAGTGGTGGATCATCTGGTTCTGGCAGTTCAGGATCTAGTGGCTCCAATTCAGTAAGCTTCGGATCATCTGGCAGTAGTTCCTCGGATGATGATGACAGTAATGATTCTAAACCAGATAGTTCCAATGTTCCCCCAGGTGGATCAACTACTCAACCCGCTTCATCTAAACCTAGTGTAAGAGTGAGAACAGAACAATCAGACAAGGATAAGGTAAAAACAGAAATTAGGTTTGGTGAGGGAGAAAAAATTAAAACAAGAATAGAGGAAGGCAGAACCAGAATTGATGTTTACTCAGGTGGTATAAAGGTGAGATATGAAATAAGAGATGGTCGGGTGATTATTAAAGCTGAAACAGAAGAAGGTGAAAATGTTCCCGAGCAAGAGTTATTTAAAATTGAAGACAGATTGGGTAGAAATGATATTAAAGTAGCAACTGAAGGGGCTAAGCTGCTTGTTGCCAGAAATAATGTTGGGGCGTTGTCCAACTTCCCACTCCAACTTGACCTAAATACTAATCAGCTTATAGTTTCAACTCCTGCTGGATCTAAAACTGTAACCACCCTGCCAGATCAAGCTGTGCAGAACCTACTGGCCGCTAATATCATCTCCAGACTTGATCCTGCAGTTTTGCAGCAAGCTGCAGAACAGGGAGACTTAACTTCAGTTTCGGGTGTGGTTGCGTTGGGAGAACGAAATGGCGTGTTGTCATATGAAATCGCTGGCTTAAGAGATTTTAGATTGCTTGGATTTATACCTATTACCACTCCTGTTACAGTATTTGTCTCTGCTGAAACTGGCCAAACTGTTGCTCAAGAGCAACCATTGCTATCTACTATTGTTGATCTCCTATCACCTTAAAAAAACTAGACGAAGTTAAAAGTCTTGAACAAGAAGAACGATGGATAATTGAGAGGGATAAAAAAGGCATCTTACCTGACCATATTGTAAAAAAAACGTAGATGACCTAAAGAAGAAAATAACCTTCGCAAAAATGCACTTACCAGACATACCTGCAGAAGAGCTAAAAGTTAATGCCCTGCTTAATTTTAGCTATAAGTTTATTCGAACTGTAGAATATTCTTGGTCTGAAGCCCCAATCGAATACAAGCTAAAGCTTCAGAGGCTAATTTTTCCTGAAGGATTAAAGTATCATTACAATGGCTTTTCGAACTCACGATTATCGCCTGCATTCAGCCTAATCAACCAATTTGCACCAAAAAATTCAAATGTTGTGACCGCTGAGGGATTTGAACCCCCGACATCTTCGATGTGAACGAAGCGCTCTACCACTGAGCTAAGCGGTCAATTACTACCTAATTGACTGGTATATTTTACATCTTTTTGACCCTTGCGTGCCTTCACCAATCTTTGCGATAATCATTTGATGGATCCAGACTACGATCAGCCTCAACCATCTCTTAAATCACATCTGATCGAGTTCATTCAAACCCTGGTCGTTTTCCTGGCTATCGGCAGCGTCATTTACCTGTTTGCGGTTCAACCACACAAGGTTTCCGGTTGTTCAATGTGTCCTAACTTTCATACCGGTGATTACATCCTAACCGATAAGTTAACCTACCGCTTTTCCGAACCCAAGCGCGGCGATATCATAGTTTTTAAAAACCCCCGTAACGAAGATCAGGATTTTATCAAACGAATCATCGGAGTTCCCGGAGACAAAGTCATGCTGAAAAACGGACGGGTCTATCTCAACGGTCAACAGTTAAACGAGCAATATCTTGAGCCTAATCTAACCACCAATCCAGGTGCCTTTTTAACAGACCTCCAGGAAATTACCGTTAAAGAAGACAATTTGATCGTTTTCGGTGATAATCGACCCGGCTCATCAGATTCTCGAGAGTGGGGCTATTTACCCAACAGCGATCTGATTGGCAAGGCATTTTTCAGATATTGGCCCCGTGAAGTCATCGGCCTAATCCCACGCTACTCACTGCCGTAGTCGGTTAGCAGTTTACTCCAAAACCCCGGAGTTAAAATAGGAGGTTATCGCCCTTGAAATTTGCTGAATTTTCTCGGCCGTCTGCTCTGGCGCACCTTCCAAATTAATTTCCAGCTTGGCCCTGGTACCGGTCAAAATATATTTAACCTTGGTTGGCTTATCCCATCCTGCCGCCAGCACCCTAGTCAAATCTTCTTCAATAATATCAATTTGGTCACTGACAATGCGCATCATCTCCGGAGTGGCACCCTTCCTCGGACCGATTCCGTGAGACGATCTCATCTTTCGAACTAACTCCTCAGTTCCACGGACTGATAAATTCCGCTTCAACACCTCTTTATAGGCATCAATAATTAAATGGGGATCGTCCAAAGCCGCCAGCGCCCGGGCGTGTCCCTCCGATGTCTGCCCCGACATCAAGGCATCTTTAATCGCATCAGGCAAAGTTAACAGTCTGATTGTATTGGAAATATAACTGGGACTTTTGGAAACCCGCTGTGATATATCCGAATTAGTCAAATTAAATTCATCCATTAACCGTCTATAAGCTTGGGCCCTCTCCAATGGATTCAAATCAACCCGCTGGACATTTTCGACAATTGCCATCTCCAACATCCCTTGTGGAGTGGTTTCCCTGATGATAACCGGCACTTTATTTAATCCGGCCAATTTCCCGGCTCGCCAGCGCCTTTCCCCGGCGATAATCTGGTAACCGGCCGGAGTTCTGGCCACCACAATCGGCTCCAATATTCCGTGTTCACGAACTGACTCGGCCAGCTCGGCTAAAGATTCAGGTGTAATCAACCCTCGTGGCTGGAGCGGGTTGGCTTGAAGCAAGTCAATTTCTAAAACGTAAATCTGATCGCTATTATCATCCATATCTTAAGTTGTCACACTCACCATCCGTTTACCCTGTTTGATCTTAAATTGAACTTTTCCTGAATTGACAGCATAAATTGTGTAATCATTGCCTTGGCGAGTATTCTCTCCCGCGTTAAATTTATTACCGTTCTGACGGATTATAATGTTGCCCGAGATCACATTTTCCCCACCATATTTTTTGACGCCTAAACGCTTTGACTGTGAATCTCTATTGGTACTGGCTGTTGAACCCGCCTTCTTGTGTGCCATCTATATTTCCTTATTGCGAAGCAAGAGCTTTGCTCATTATTTCTTAATCTAACCCGCAATTAATGGCTCAGAGGCAAAGTTTACTTTGACTCATCCGCCATATAGTGTTTCTCTATCAGCTAGTCTATAATCGAAACCTTAATTTGTCAAATAACCCTTAAACCAGCTGGAGCAGCGATGAAATCGCTCTCATCCCGATAGTTTTTCGAGTATTGGCTTTGGCCTTATAGGTCGATATCCGGACTTTTGGTTCCTTAACCTGCTCGACCTTAAATTTTAACTTTTCGCTGCAATAGGGATTACCAATGCTCACTTTGTCACCTTCAGCCACTAGTAAAACCTTATCGCATTCAAAATTAGCCAAATCTCCTAAAAAATTAACTCGAAATTTCTGGCCCGGCTCAATTTTGTATTGACGTCCGGCAATCTCAACCACCGCATACTTTAACATAAGTACAAATTGTAACCCAGAATTAGCCTTGATGTCAATCTAAACCCTAAACCAGGTCAAACTTCAGAACCTTATTTTTCCGAAGTCCGAACCGCCCGACCGAACCAATCAAACCTAGCGATAAAAATGTCGCCAGCATCGAACTACCACCATATGAAAGCATGGGCAAAGTGATCCCAGTCACCGGCATTATCCCGGAATTCATCCCGATATTAACCAGAACCTGAAAAAACAGCATACCCATCACACCAACGCTTATTAATTGACCCAACCGGTCGCTGGCCCGGTCGAAAATTCTAAAACAAAAAAACAGTACCATGCTATACAAGCTGAGGACAATTAACGAACCCATAAACCCGAGCTCCTCAGCGATGAAAGCGAAGATAAAATCGGTCCGAAACTCCGGCAAAAATTGCAACCGCGACTGGGTTCCCCGACCTAAACCTCTCCCAAACAGTCCCCCGGAACCAACGGCAATCATTGATTGAATTACATGAAAACCTTTACCGAGCGGATCTTGAGTCGGAAAAATAAAACTAATAATCCGCTGTTTTTGATATTCTTGCAAGGCTAACCAACCAAGTGGCGTTAACGCCACCGACGACACTGTCAAAAAAAACACTTTTATCAAACTAATATCCGCACATAGCAACATTACCAGCCAGATAAATGCCAAAGTCAAAGCAGTCCCGAGATCAGGTTGGCGGAAAATCAGCAGGAAGAAGGGCAAAAAAATCATCAAACTTTTCAAAATATTTTTCCAGGTAGTTTTGCTCTCGGCCCAAAAATAGGCCAGACAGACTATCATTACCGGCTTGGCCAGCTCAGATGGCTGGAGATTGATTATTCCAAGCGGAATCCAGCGAACCGACCCCCGACTCTCAAATCCTATCACGAAGACAATTACTAGCAGCCAAAAAATGATCACATAGACGGGCTTCACCACCGGTTTTAAGACTCGATAGTCTAAGTTGTATAAAAACAAATATAATAAAATACCCACTAAACAATAAAGAGCCTGTTGAATAGCTTGCAAAGGACTAGATGAATATAAAACGACAATCCCTAAAATGGATAAAAGTAAAGCACAAATTAACATTTACAGCTTTGAATCAGTCCGCTTTTGTAATACTCAAACCCTCAGCCTTTTCGATCGCTTTCGCACCAGTTGATTTTAGAATCATCTCTTCAAAATCCTTTGGCCAGTCAGGGACTTCAATTTTGGCTAGTTTATCCGCTAAAGTCAGGCCCTTATCTTTTCGCATCTGTTGAATCTGCCTGATCAACTCCCTCGCTTGACCTTCACTCTCTAGCAAAGGAGTAATTTTTGTATCCAATTCTACGCTTAGTTTCTCATCTGAACCCTTTTTGTGCTCAATATTTTTAACATTAAGTTCCTCTTTAGCAATCTTCTCCAGCTGATCGGATAACTTAACCGTTGAAGTATAAACCACTCTCGATAGCGGCTGTCTCAGCTTGATGTTAGCCTCTTTTCTTTTTGAATGGCCTAATTCGACAATTTGCCTAACCACCTTCATATCCTGGATCAAAGAATCATTAAGCAAAGACTTATCTCCAAGTGGATAGTCTGTTAAATGAACCGACACATCTCCGGTTAAATTCTGAAAAATTTCTTCAGTAATAAATGGTGTTAAAGGAGCCATCAGTTTTGTTAGTGTCACCAACACTCCATACATCACTGACAAGGTAATATCTCGATCTCCCACCTCACTATCTAAACCAACTCTGTCACGGCTGCGCCGGATATACCATGTCGAAAAATCATCGACTATAAAGCTCTTAAGTAAGGTGGACACACCAGCAAAATCATAATCATCAAAGGCTTGTTTAAGCTTAATCACCAGATCAGTTAACTTTGCCAACACCCATTTGTCCAAAACTGTCAAATCAGTCTGTAGACGCTGGGGATCTAAATCTTCACATTTCCAGCCAAACACCTGGGCATAATCAACGAAAAATTTGTAACTATTCCAAAAAATCAACAAGACCCGGTAATTTTCGACTAACCCTTCTTCGCTGAAATTCATATCCTCACCTTTCATCACTGGGGAACTCATCAGATATAAGCGCAAGGCATCTCCTCCGTATTTATCAATTAGCATCTTCGGATCAGGATAATTACCAAATGATTTACTCATTTTCCGACCATCACTACCGGCGATTGTTCCATGACAAACCGCTGTTTTAAAGGCATTTTCATCAAAAAGAATCGTCGACACTCGGAGCAACATATTAAACCAAGCCCTGACTTGAGGCACGTATTCAACAATAAAATCAGCCGGCCGCGAATTTTCGAATAATTCCTTGTTCTCGAATGGATAATGATACTCAGCAAACGGCGCTGAACCAGAATCCATCCAGACATCAAGCACCTCACTGACACGGTGATACTTTTTCTCACCCTTAGTCAGAACTATCTTATCGCAAGTATCACGATGTAAATCCATCTCTTTTCCTTCAAAAAAATACTTGTCACGACCATCCACATTTTTCTTGGTCACCTTGTCGCAGTACTCTGTCAACTCCTTCAAACTACCAATCACAATCTCATCCCCATCATCACTCTTCCAAATCGGCATGATAGTTGCCCAGTATCTATTTCGCGAAATACACCAGTCGGGTGAGGTTTCAATCGTCTCTTTGGAACGGCCATTTTTGATATGCTTCGGAATCCAATTTATTTGACCATTTAACTCCAACATCCGCGCTTTAATCTTCTGAATATCAATAAAATAGGCGTCCTGAGCCATATAAATCAAGGCATTTTGGCCTCGATAGAAAGGAACCCGATGAGTATATACTTGACTCCTCAGCAAATTGCCCTTTTTTTCAAGATCTTCGGCAATTAAAGAATCAGCCTCTTTTAAATAAACTCCTTGCCAAGCCCCAACTGTTAACTTCCCCTCACTATCAATATCGGCAAAGTCACTCAAACCATGTTTGTGACCCATCTGAAAGTCAACTTCGCCGTAAGCTGGCGCGATATGTAAGACACCCGTACCCTCAGTTAAAACCACCTCATCTGATAAGTAGACTTTAAAATCACTTTCGTTAGCCTGCTTGACAAAAAAATCATAAATAGGCACATATTCTAATCCCTCCAATTTCGTCCCGTCCAATTGCTCCAAGATCTCCACCTCATCGGCTAGCTTGTTGCTAGTTTCTTTAGCAGGCTTACCAAAAGCATATTCAATGCGATCTTTGGCTAGTATAAATAATTGCTTGTCATATGCAACCAAAACATATTTAATTTTCCCGTTAACAGCTAGTGCAAAATCGGCCGGAATCGACCAAGGTGTAGTAGTCCAGGCCAGCAGAAAGACCTTTTTGCCTGCAGTCGCAAACTTTCCTGGCCATTTTTTGAGCTCGAATTTCACAAAAATACTCAGATCCTCAACATCCCGATAGTTATCAGCATCCATCGCCACCTCAAAATTAGAAACCGGTGTTGAGGTATCAGTTGAGTATAACGAAACCCGTTTACCCTTATAAATCAAGCCTTTTTGATAAATCTGCTTAAAACCCCAGATCACCGACTCCATGAAGTCAAGATTCATGGTGTAATAGGCATTATCCATATCCACCCAACGACCAATCTTTTCGATATACCAACGCCAATCGCTGGTGCAATCCTGAACATACTTCCGACATTCACGGACGTAATTCTCGATCCCAACTTCTTGCTCAACTTGTTTACTCGATTTAATTCCGAGTAATTGATTAACTTTATCTTCGATAGGCAAACCATGACAGTCCCAACCAAACACCCGCCGAACCCGCTTACCATTCATGGCGTGATAACGGGGAATCATATCTTTGGCAATCGAGGTTAACAAATGACCATAATGTGGCGACCCGGTCACAAAAGGGGGACCATCAACAAAAGTATACAGATTTTTAAGGTCTCGTTGCTCAATCGATTTCTCAAAAATCTTGTCACTTTTCCAAAAATCATTGACTCGCTGTTCAAGTTCCGGCAAATTTACCCCCGAACTAACAGCTTTAAACTGACTCATGCGTGTAATTTTAGCAGAAATTACTTACTGGAGCTAGGATTTAATAAAGATGGGATTTTATCGATAGTTTTTTGGAGGTCGCGAAAAGAAAAGCGGTGACGGGTTGTAAGATGACTCCATTTTAAACTAGCGACGTCATCCCCTGGTACAAGCTTTAGTTTCCGATCAAATTTAATCAGATAATTTAATACTAGTACCCAATAAACCTCGCCCTCAAAGGGATATTTATCGACCACGGTATCGATAAAAATTAGCTGAGATTGATCTAATTTATGCTTCGTTTCTTCATAAAACTCCCGTACAGCACCATCCAACGGATCCTCACCTTGATCTAAAAATCCTCCAATTACATCAACCATTCCTTTCATCGGCTCGACACCTCTAATACTCAGCAAAACTTGATTTTCAAAAACCGGTATCACTGATACTGCTGGCTTAGAATTTAGATAAATATGCTTTTGGCAGTGTTGACACTTAAATCCCCAACTTATTAGATTCTTGACCGAGTAGCCGCAATTTGGACAAAATTTATACATTAACGGGGTTGGCGGAGAAAGGCCGGAATTTCCAGCTCAGCGTCTTGAGCTACCGAATCATCTGACGTGCCTTGATCAGTTTGGGTGGTAGTTGTATCGCTAGCAGGCTGGGGATTACTCGACGGGGGATTATTATAAGTTTGGGAAGGATTAAAGACTGACTGGCTTTGATTTGGCACTCCCAACCCCACCCTGGACACCGGTGGATTCATCCCCACTCCGGCATACTCACGAAACTTTTCTCTCATCTCATCAAAACCAGTCGCAATCACTGAAATTTTAACAGTATCCACCATCTCCTCCTTGATAGTCGCGCCGAAAATGATATTGGCATCTGGTTCAGCCGCTGCTGCGATGATCTGAGCGGCTTCATTAACCTCACTCATGCTCAAATCCGCACCACCAACGATATTAAACAACACCCCTTTGGCTCCCTCGATCGACACCTCCAAAAGTGGCGAGGCGATCGCCATTCGCGCTGCTGTAGCTGCCCGATTCTCACCCCCAGCTTGCCCTATGCCCATCAAGGCCGAACCGGCACTTGTCATAATCGTTTTCACATCAGCAAAGTCAACATTAATCAACCCAGGCATGGTGATCAAATCCGAAATCCCCTGAACACCTTGGCCTAGCACTGAATCAGCCAGCTTGAATGCCTCCTGCAAACTCATATTCTTATCAACTACATCCAACAACCGCTGATTTGGAATCACGATCAAAGCATCAACCTTATCCTTGAGTTTTTCAATACCATCTTCAGCCACCACCATCCGCTTACTCCCCTCAAATCCGAACGGTTTGGTCACTACTGCCACTGTCAGTGCCCCATTTTGTTTAGCAATCCCGGCCGCTATCTGAATCGCCCCAGTGCCTGTGCCTCCACCCATCCCAGCTGTCAAAAAAACCATATCCGAATCAAGCAAGACATCCTGAATTTTTTGAGTCGACTCCTCTGCCGCCGCAATCCCAATCGCCGGATCTCCTCCCGAACCTAAACCCCGAGTCAAGGACTCACCAATCTGAACTTTAGTGGGCGACTGATTGCCGAGCAAAGCCTGAGCATCAGTGTTGATAGCGATAAATTCGACCCCCTGAATCTGTTGGAGAGCAATCATTGAAGCCAAGGCGTTATTACCTGCTCCGCCAAGCCCAACCACTCTAATCTTGGCAAACCGCTGGACGTCTGGTTTAATTAACATTTGGCCGATTGTAGCAAGTCAGGTCAATTTTGTACAGAGCAGTCAAGGTAAAAAGGATTTGAGAATACTCGTTATCTTCGCTGAAATGGCTTTTATCGGCAGACCCTTGCCTAAAACCGGCAAATTCATCTCCTGGCCACCCCCGCGACTTCTCATTCCATACATGATTAACCCAGCCGAGGTCGCAAACGCCGGCGATTCGATTTCATCAGTCAAACCGACAAAACCCTCAGTCCGACCCAATCGAGCCGAGAAACCTAATATATATTTAGCTTGCTCTAACAACCCAATCGTGCTTGCAGCTCCACCAGCCAAGACTAAACCCGACGGCACCTGGCTACTAAAGCCGCTTTTTTTGATCTCCTTAGCCACATACTTAAATATTTCCTGCAACCTAGGTCTGATAATCGTATCCGTGATCGCCTTGCGCGGTATCTTTTGACCCTCCTCTACTATCCCCAAGGCTTTCAAGTCCAGCGAATCATCCTCCTTCTTTTTGGCCTCTTTTTCACTCCCCTCTGGCATAACAGGCACCTTAACCACCTCGCCCAGTTTTAATTTCAGCCTTTCAGCCGATTCCAAAGAAATTCTCAGCCCGACTGCGATATCCGACGTCACATGCCGTCCGCCAAGTGGTATCACTGACGAATAAGCAATTGCCCCATCAACATACATCACCACATCAGTTGTCTCTCCCCCAATATCCACCAATACGACGCCTAACTCTTTCTCAGTATCTGTTAAAACCGCTTCCGCCGAAGCCAAACCGGAAAACACCAGCTCATCGACATCTACCCCAACCATATTAATGCATTTTGCCAGATTCCTCATCGCCGTCGTGGCACCAGTAATAATATGGGTATCAGTCTCCAATCGAACCCCCGTCATGCCAAGTGGATCACGGATACCGGGCTGACCATCAACCGTAAACGACCTAGCAATCGAATGAAGCGTCTCTCTAGCTGATGGTAGTGCAATTGCCCGCGCCGCATCGTTAACCCGGGCAATATCTCCATCGCGAATCTCTCCCTCTGGCTGGGCCACTGCGACAACCGCATGCTGATTGACACTTTCGATCTGAGGCCCCCCCATTGCCACAAACGCCGATGACACCGAGCAACCGGCCATCCGCTCAGCGCTTTCAACACTCTCAGTGATCGCCGCCACAGCATCCTCAATATCAACTATCTGACCTTTTTTGACCCCACGGGAGGGCGTCGATGACACCCCGATTAGGTTGATACGATCATCTTCTCCGATCATCGTAATCAGCGTGGCAACTTTTGAAGATCCAACATCAACTCCACAGATTATCTTGTCTTTGGCCATAAAATTATCTCAACTTGAAAAGTGAGTAGTTCATTTGTTCAATTTCGAGGAATAGATCACCACTGGTTTGTTAAATCTTAAGTCGATTGTTTTAACCTCGCTAGATTCAATTTTATTCTTTTGCAGAATTAGTTGTAAAGAGGCTATTTGGATTTCCACTTCACGACTGAGCGAAAATACCAACTGTTTTCCGTCGGCCGTTTTAATTAACAAATCTCCAGAACCAGCCAGTCTCAGTAATGCAGGCTCAATACCAAGCTCTTTTAGCTGATTGACCAGCTCTAACGAATTTGTCAACCTCCTGGTATCATAATTCTTGTATAATTTTAGGCTAATATCACTAGTTATGAACTCAGGTGCCTCAACCCCTTCAAGACGGTCAGAAAAAATAAATCCACCTGCATCGACAAAGTATTTCAACTCCGAGTTATCGATCGGCTTGTCAAAGTTTAGCAGTGCCGCCTGCGTTGAGGCCGATAATTCCAAATCCTTCAGATCTAGCATTGGCGATTTACTGGCCTCGATTACCAAAACCGCCGCGGGCACCCGACCAACTACGCTAACATTTAATCCATTTGGCAAATTTTTCTCGACCCTTAGTCCGGCCACGCATTTGTATTTATTCTTGATTAAATCCTGGGTCGCCTTGGCATCGATTTTTAATATATTTTTGCCCCTAAACCTTAGATCTCGCTCAATCGAACTCTGGTCATCACACCATAAATTCGCGAATTCGATATTTAGCTTTTTTATGACCAACCAGCTATTGGCAACTACTAACAACACCCCAACCGTTAATGCCATAAGTAGTACCAATAAAATTTTTCGTCTCCAAACCGGCCAACTTAAGACGCCTCTGCCTAATCGTTTGAGAAAATTCTGTCGGTGGTAACCAGCATGATTGGTTGGCTTATTCATCATTTAGCTAACAACACTATCTGTTGAGCAATAACTGCGGCCGCATTTTGGCTATTTGGTGTGTCATCCTCAAAATGTCCGGGTTTAGCCATTTTGAGCATTTGTTCAATCTCCAAAAGCAAAGTCTGACCAGTTAAATTTCTCTGGTTAATAATCTGGGCCAAGCCTAATTTTCGGTAATGCTCAGCATTGACTGTTTGCTCATTCTGGTTGAGGTAGGGTATCGGGATGAGCAGGGTTGGCACCTTAAAAAACCACAACTCAGCTAAAGTATTCGCCCCAGCCCTTGACACCGCCAGGTCAGCCTGTTTGAAAATCGCCCTCCAGTCACCGACATCAAACCATTTAGCCACCAAATATCGCTCGGGATTAGCTAAAGACGCTTTTTTCAAAGTCAAAGCCTCAAAGTCACGATACTTTGAATCCCCGCATTGATGGATAACCACCGCCCCTTTTGTCAATTTCCCCAACACCTCACCAACCGCCTCATTAATCAGATGCGAACCTTGATTACCACCAGTCATTAAAATTAGCTTGAGATGATCACGTTTAGCCAGCTTCAAAATCTCCTCAACTTCCCGACGGGGTTGAACCCCTAGTTCGACCAACCCAGATCTGATCGGATTGCCTGTTACGACAATCTTTTCCTTGGGATAAATATAATCTTGATCGAAGGAGACAGCGATTTTAGTCGCAAAAATTGAGCCTATACGATTGGCAAGCGAACTGACTAAAGTCTGTTCATGAATGATCACCGGAATGGATAGCAGCCAGGCGCATACCACTACCGGAACGCTAACATATCCACCAAAAGACAACACCACATCAGGGCGATCTTTTAACAAATAATAAAAAGCCTGGACAAAACCAATTGGGATTTTCAACAGTGAAGGTATTGTGTATAGGCTAAACGACCTCTGCAAACGCCCGGCTACCAAATTTCGATATTTCACCCCCAATGCCGGTAAAACCCGCGACTCGACCGACGCTGTTTTATCCCCCTCCATCGTGTATTGTCGCCCGATGTAAGTCAAATCGACTTGATAATTGGCCTTCAACTCCTCAATCACTGCCTGGGCCGGCGTAAAATGTGTCCCAGTGATCACGATCCTCATCCATATATGATAGCCTCTACCCACCCAAAAACCAAGCCAACCCCATTTTGTCATCCTGAGCGTTCAAGAGAAGGATCTCTAGACTTTGAAGAATTAATACCGAAGTCAGATTTTTTAAAACAAAAGTGTAGTCAATTGCGAAGCAAGAGGCGAACGAAGTGAGAACTCATTGAGATACAGTAGGTAGGCAAATAGGTAATCAGAGATGGTACTGACGTAACATGAGTGAGCGTGAGACAAACCAGAGTAGATTCCCGACTTCTCGGGAATGACACAACCAACCAGCGCGAACGTTATTTAAAAAATCTGACGAGGTGTTAGTTCTTCCAACTAGCCTCTCCTATTTGCCTCAGTTTTATCTTTGGCAATATTTAACAAAATTCCGACCGCGATTAGATTGGTCAAGAGGGCTGAACCACCGTATGAAATAAACGGCAATGGCACACCTGTCAATGGTATAAGCGAGACCATCGCTGCCAAATTGATCGCACTTTGCAACCCTAACCAAAACACTAATCCAAATGCTAGTAAACGACCAAACTTGTCGCTGGTATGTTCCGCGATTCGAAACCCTCGATAGATTAAATACGACAACAAACCAATCAACACCAGTCCCCCGACAAAACCAAACTCTTCTCCGACAATCGCAAAGATCGAATCAGTCGTCACCTCAGGGATAAACTCAAACTTTTGTCTCGATTGACCGAGTCCCAAGCCAAACCATCCACCTGTCCCCAATGCGATTAGGACTTGCGAAATATGATAAGTATACCCCTGCGGATCTGAAAAAGGGTCCAGAAAAGCCAATATCCGTTGCTGTCGATACTCGGATGTCATCACGAATACTAAAAAAGCTACCAGTCCAGCCGGTGCTGCCCAAACCAAAAACCGGAGTGGTACACCTGACATCACAAATACCATCAGCGAGCTGATAAAAAAAACGATCGTCGACCCCAAATCCTTTTGAAAAATACCGATTATCACCGAAATAAACAAAGTAATCATCGCAAATGGCATAATTTGACGGTTTTTTTGAAATAGCGAGGATAAAAAAATAATCGTTGTCAGCTTGATAATTTCAGTCGGTTGGAGGGTAAAAAAACCCAATTTCAACCACCGGTGCGCCCCCCCGGCTGCAAACCCCAAACCCGGCACAAATACCGCCAGCAGCAAAACCAGACTAATTACAAATATAGGCAAAGCAATTTTCTGGAACAACCGATAGGGAAAATAGTAAAAAAAAGTTAGTGATATAAATCCCAAAATCACCCAAATTGACTGAGCTCGAAGATAATAATACTTGTCATTAAAATCACGAAAAGCCTGAATCACCGAGGCGTCATAAACAATAACCAAACCCAGAGCGACTAAAATCACAGTCACCGCCAGTAACCGAACATCGCTATCTAAAAACAACCACCCTCTCGAGCTAGTAATCTGACGATCAGACTGGGCAGTTTTTCTTCTTAACCACATGACAGAATTAGTTTTCAGTAATCAGTTCTCAGTTTTCAGACTAATTTTTTGCAAATCTGTTGTCCCCTTCGGAGATCTTCGATCTGACGACTGATAACTGACAGCTGATAACTGATGACTCTCTATTTAGCCGCCAACGCCAACCATAAACCAAACATTGCAAACATCGCTCCGGCCAACCAAAATCGACTGACAATTTTCGGCTCCGGCCAACCAATATACTTAAAATACATATGAAGTGGCGCTAACGGAAAAGCTTTGCGGTGTAAAAATCGCTTCGATAAGATCTGGATCAGTGAGGTCATTAAAATAACCACATAGACACCGCCGATAAATCCCAGCGCAATGATTTTGCCTGTTAATAATCCGATTACCGCCAAAGTCGCGCCGAATCCAAACGACCCGGCATCTCCCAAATAAACCCGGGCTGGGTAGACATTAAAATACAAATAAGCAATAACCGCCCCCAACCATACTCCCACGAATACACTCAAAGTCAGATCAAAAACGCTATGAGCCAACACTAAAAAAGCTACCAGACAGATCGTCAGTAGCCCGGTCGATAAGCCATCTAAGCCATCAGAAATATTGACTGCGTTGGCAAACGCCACAATAGAAAACACCGCCAGCGGAATATATATCCACCCCAACACAATATTCCCAACCACTGGTATGTAAATATTGTTAAATCCTAACGGAAAATAGAGCACTAAAGCCACAATTAACCCCAACAACACTTGTATTGGCAGAATTTTCTTACCTGATAAACCTTTAAATTTCCCGGCTGAAGTTTGGGTGATATGCCCTATATCATCGACTGAACCTAGCAAACCGAAAGAAATCATTGACAACACCAACACCCCAAGCTCCCAGCTAAACTGATTAGTTCGTAACAGCATGACTAAACCGCTGATAATCACCACGATCGGAATTATCACTATTCCACCCCCATGTGGAGTTCCAAAATCAGCCTTCATCAGCTTGTCATGGATCGGTGTATCGGAGCGATCATGAGCACTGACAATTAGACTAGCTTGCTCAGAATCGACTCGCCTTAAAAATCTGTGCCTCAAGTAATAGAGTAAATCAATAAACGGGACAATCACTAAACTTGTAACTAAAAAAGATAGTATTACCAAGCCCAAAAGTTGCGCCATATTTAGCCTTACCTAAATTTTACATCGCAGCCACCTTAATAACAAATGATTTGTCTGATAACTGATGGCTGTTAGCTGACCGCTGATAGCTCTTAGGGCTTAGACAGATAGCGGACAATATTGCCTAGGTTTAAGTAAGACTCCCCTTTAATCAAAATCACATCACCTTTAGATAAAACCCGAGCCAGTTTTGCGCTAAGTGTACTCACACTCAACTCATGATCAATTCGCCAAGCCCCATAATCCAATTTTAACAGTTGTGTTTTGATCTCATCAGCTTTCTCACCCACCAGATAGACACTATCAATTTTGTCCCGAGAGATTTTAAAGGCCAACTCTTTATAAACCTTTTGGGTCCCCTCCCCAAGTCCTGAAATCTCACTGATTACCAAAAACCGCCGTTTAGCTGACACCAAATTTAGTGTATCCATGGCTCTAAACAATGCCTCTGGACTCATCTGACAGGTATCGTCAATAATTGTCGAACCGTTATACCCAGGCTTAGCCTCCATATACCCAGGCAACGGTCCAAATGATTCCAAAGCGATTTTTATAGTCGTCAGCGGCACCCCCAAACTGACCGCCAGACAGGCTGCTGCCAGTTGGGGATAAATTAAATGATTTCCTAGCAACTCGGAAGTAACCGCCACCCTCTCAACACCATAGTTGAGCTGATAGGAGGTTTTCAAATTTTCAATTTTTAAATTGGTGGCAAAAACGTGGCACTTATTCTCATCCATCCCGTAAAAAACCACCCGATCATCTATCCCTTCCGATAGTTTCCGGCAACTCAAATCATCCCAGTTTAAATAGACCTGACTAGTTTTATTCAAATGCAGTAGTAACTCTCTCAAGGCTGAATCTAAGCTGGACTCATCACCCACAAACTCTCCTGATGGTATTGACAGATTGGTCACAATTACGACACCTGGTTTAAACAACTTTATATACTTCTTCACCCCCAAAGCGTTGTCTAAACCCATCTCAATAATCACTTTTTGCTTTGGCTGATGGGATTTCAAGACCAGCCTGGCCGCTTCCGACAATGGATCTGACCCGCCCTTTGTTGCCTGTACCGGAAAATCTTTCGTCAGCAATGCTTTGGCCAACTGAACAGTCAGGCTTTTTCCTTCACTGCCTGCTACTAAAATATATTTTTCCGGGGAAAATAGTTTCGAGAATTGGCTAGCTAGCAATGATTGAAGTTGCATCATCCCTGTGCTTTTAATTTAAGCAACACTGATAATACTACATGCTGGACTTTTTTCAACTCATAAATCTCGATATCGATTACCTCACCTTGCTCCCACACCCGTACCTTTTCCGTTTTTTCCCTGATGGCCGGATCCAAAAAAATCGACCCGCCGACTGTACTGATCTTCGAGCTAATCCCATTAATCGCTTCCAATTTTTGCTGCACTAAATAGTCGTTTAATTTTTGCAAACTGACGCCGGAATTCACTTCCAATGTCGCTTCCGATAAGCCAATTCCCTCTCTACCTACTTTACCCTTAAAGGCCAGGATTTTGATCTGTGAAGTCCGATTTTTGACCACCAAACCCCTCATTCCACTATCCGAAATCAAACTCTTAGTCCCGGCCCCTAAAATAAAATAAGGTATCTTTAGCTCAAAGGCCAAATCCATGATTTTTGTCAACTCATTAACGCTGGTGGCCACATAAAAGCCTTCAGCAATTCCCTGACTTTTGGAAAAAGTATGAGCTTCTAAGGGTTCACTTAATTTAAACCGCTCCGGTCCGATCGAGCGCAAAATCAAATTTAGTTTAGAACTGAAGTCATTTTTGCTTTTCATCTAATACCTGTCGCACAGCCGCCACATCTGACCAGGGCAGTTCTTTTTTGCCGTCGATATTTTGAGAAGATTCGTGGCCCTTTCCAAACAGCCCAACCACATCTCCACTCTTAGCTAAATCATTAATTGCTAGTCTTATCCCCTCCAGTCGGTCATTGACTACAAAGACTCTTCCCTCAACTTGATTGATATTCTGACTGACTCCCTTCAATATCTGGCTATTTATCTCCTCAATCTGTCCCCTCGGATCAACCGCGCTCACTACCAATTTATCGGCTAGTCTTGAGGCCACTTCACCCATCATTGAGCGTTTCCCGACATCGCGGTCGCCCTCAGCCCCAAAAACCGCGATCACATTTCCCCGGGCCATTTTTTTTAAAGAAGTTAGCGCCTGCTCCAAACCATTCGGAGTATGGGCATAATCGACAAATATCCTCACTCCTCGATCATTTTCGATCTCATTCATCCGTCCCGCTACCGCTGCACACCCGGTCAGAGTTTCCTCAATAACTTTTCGGTCTACCCCTAAATTTTCAGCTACCGCCCAGGCCGCCAAACCGTTCAAAATGTTAAATTCACCCGCCATCTTCAATTTAATTTTGGTATTTGAGGGATTATAGCTAGCCTCTTTGGAAAATCCAAAACTGACCACTCTTCCCTCAGCCATTTTTTTCAACCGTCCAAAATGCGACTCATCCCGATTTATTACCGCAATTCGAGATTTCTTAATTAGCTTAGCTTTTGCCAAAAAATAGTTTTCCCAGGTTTTGTGATAATCCAAATGCTCGTGGGTAATGTTTGTGATGACTCCAACATCAAATTTTATACCCCAGACTCTGAATTGAGACAAGGCAAACGACGATACCTCTAATATTAATACCTCAGTCCTGGCGTCTTTGGCCATCCGGATATATCGCTGCAGATCCATCGGTTCTGGACTGGTCACATGAAATCCGGTATCCAATTCCTGATTATTAATAACCGCTTTGACTGTCGATATCATCGAGACCTTTTGACCAGCAGCTCTAAAAATCTGATAGAGCATGTTAACTGTTGTAGTCTTACCATCAGTTCCACTAACACCAATCACAATCATCCCGTTTGATGGAAAACCATACTTTATATTAGCCAACACCGCCGTCGGCAAATGTTTAGCATAATTTATCAAATCGTTGGGTATTAAATCCCGTATTTTAGCTTTCATCCGGTAAGTATATTACTGATTGGCCGCTAGATTATAGTAGGTAAACAATTCTTTTGAAATATCAAAGAAGGTCGGGGCGGCGGTCTCAGCGCCATAGATCGAGGCCGAAGGCTGATCGAAGCGGACCAACATCACGAATTTCGGATCATCAGAGGGAGCAAACCCAACAAACGAAGCAATGGTTTTGGTCGAATCATAATGTCCGGCCACCGGAATCTGGGCCGTTCCGGTTTTTCCGGCTACTTTATATCCCTTCGGCTTAAAGTTTTTCGCCTCACCCTGATCAACGGCTTTTACCATCATCTCCTTAACTATGGTGGCAGTCTCCGGGGAAATCGGCTGACCAACCAGTCTGGGGGCTATTTTGACTGCCCCGTCATCGCTTTTCAGCGCATTTACCACCTGCGGTTCCATCAGCTTACCACCGTTGGCGATAGCCGCCACCGCCCTCACAATCTGCAAACCCGACACCGAGATACCTTGTCCAAACGAGGCTGTTGCCAAGTCAATCTCTTTCCAATCTTTTTTTAAGCGTAAATAGGGCGAGTTTTCATCCTCCAAATCCACCCCGGTCACCTGGCCAAACCCGAAGTTGTTTAAAAACAGATACATTTTATCTATTCCCAGTTTTTTAGCTATAAACACCATCCCGATGTTATCCGAATGGATGATGACATCAGATATAGTGCTGTTTGGATAGTATTTATTATCCCAAGTTCGGATCGTATAATCGCTGACTTTTATCGGCCCATCACAAATATCACAGATTGTTTCCGGCTTAACCAAACCCTCATTAAGTGCCGCTGCTACCACCAGCACTTTGAATGTCGACCCCGGTTCGAAACTATCAGCAATAATTGGATTCTTAAAAAATTCCTTGGGAAACTCCTGAACATCAGCCGGATCATAATTTGGAAAAGCCGCCATTGCCAGGATCGCTCCGGTTTTTGGATCCATTACCACTGCCGAACCGCTTTTAGCGCCGTACTTCTCAACTCCTAAACGCAACTTATCCTCGACAATCGTTTGAACACTTCGATCAATATTCAACAGCAGCGTTTTACCTGGCGAGGGCGTTTTCAAGTCAAACTTGCCAATTAGGATTGGTTGACCATGAGCATCCTTTTCCTGGGTAATTAACCCCTTTTTACCCCTTAGTTCGCCGTTATAGAAACCTTCCAATCCAAAATAGCCTTTGTCCGCGCCATAGCTATCAGAGCTAACAAAACCGATCAGATGGGCCGACGAAGATCCTTCAGGATAAAACCGGCTGGTTTTTTCATCAAAACCGATCCCAGCCAAATTCAGCTTAGCAATCTGCTCTTTGGTCTCGTAGCTGACCGTCTGATTCAAACCGACCCAAAACAGCTCTTTGCTTACTTTTTTAAAAATCTCATCCTCAATCTCCTTAATTTGGACTTTTTTTTGATTATTAAAATCATCTACATCCTTAATCGATGATAATTGAGTTTGCCTGGCCTCCCAATCCTTTCCATACTGAATCTGGCCAAAAATTGCCGCCAGTTTAGCAGCAGTGCCACCTTTATCGGCTATCACTTTGGGCTGTGCAAAAACACTGAAACTGGGCTGATTCGACACCAAGACTGACCCATCTGTAAACAGAATCTCGCCCCTGGGAGAGGTCACCTCGACTTGCGAGATTCGCTGGCCTTCAGCTCTGGCGGTCAGATCATCCGAGCGCAGAATCTGCCAATATCCCAACCGCAACACAATCAGTAAGATAAATAAAAAGTAGCCAAGTTCAACAATCCGTAATCTGGACATATGCAGCCTTTACCACCCGAGTGCTATCAATTATTCGAAGCTAAATTCGGAGTTCGAACGTAAGTGATGCTAGAAATGGGTCTAAAACCAAGATTGGCTGCATAGACTTTGATGGTCTGAAGCGAACTCATTTTTGCGATTTGATTCTCCAGAATTTGATTCTCCAAAGTCAACTGTTGCCTAGTCCGCTCTATACCAGTCAGCTGCTCTCCGAATGTAGCCATCCGATTCATCACCCAAATTTGCAAAATCACCCCCAAACAAAGCACCACGCCTAAAAAAATAATCAATTTACGACGGCTGATGAAACTGAAATGATACTTAGACCAAGTTAAAGACATCGTTTTTTAATTTCTACCCTTAACTTTAGTTTGAACCAAATGAGCTTATTCGTCAAGCTACTTGCTACTAACCACATCCTGTAATATTGCAAAAATGCCATTTGTGGTCGCTTGAGCTGTTAGCTTACTTCCCTCAACCTTGGTGTCCAACACCTCCCAAGCGTTTTTGGCTGTACTATATTCAACTATTTTCATGTCAGAACTGGGCTTATCAACAGTCTCAATTGAGACTGATCCAGGCGGAAAGGTTTTGGCAGTCGGAATATTCATGGCGTAGACCTTGCCGTAAAACTGCTTACCCTCAGGTAGTTTCGGCGCCCCAGTCAGATCATTGACTAGAGTAAAACCAATATTCGTCAAATCCTGTCTCGAGGCTTTGGCAGTGTAAACAAAATGCCCGTCACCAGAAGTTATCACTCCAAGCACCTCATCTGGCTTTTGAAGGTGCCAAGTAATTAAGGCTTTGTATGCTTTTTGAACTTCTGCGCCTTTTTCAACTGGAGTTTTAACCCGTAAAACTAAAGTCCCATTTTCAACACCTTGATCAAAAACACAATGAGACGCTCCCGAAGAATAACCTTGCGAGCAGCTTCCTAAAAGAATCTCTTGACTATACTCAGTTTTATTCTTATCTAGCTTTATCCAGGTATTCAAATCCCCAGCTCCTCTATCTACCCCAGTTTCGTCACTATAAGACATCTGATAAGAAAATGCTTCAAATTGACCGACCCTTTTTAAATTTAAAACAATCGCATTACCATCTCGCCTAGGCTCCAAAATGGCGTAAGGACCTTCTGCGTCAAACGGCAAATCAATCTCTTCCAACGGCACTTCGGCGGCCGATTTAGTCAACACTCTGGGGACAAAAATCACCGCACCGATGATCAAAACCACTAAGGCCACAATTAAGCCGACATTCAATTTATTGTTGGTAATTTTGGACAGGGCTGGCAGTATTGTCACGTTTTTAAAGTTTAGCTTGAAGGAAACTTCCCAAATCAGCGATTTTCACTCTCTCCTGAGTAGCATCATCGCGATTTCGGACAGTCACTCTTTCATCATTAAGTGTATCAAAATCAATCGTAATACAAAAGGGTGTTCCAATTTCGTCCTGGGCTGCATAGCGTTTACCGATATTTCCACGCTCATCCCACGCCACCATCATTTGAGGTTTTAAGCTTTCATAAATCCCCCTGGCTTTTCCGATTAATTCAGGTTTATTTGCCAGCAACGGAAAAACCGCCGCTTTGTAAGGTGCCAACCTAGAATCCAGCTGCAACCACACCCGATCGTTTTCTTCCCGGTAAGCATCCAGTAAAATAAAAAGTAGCGAGCGAGTTACCCCTGCCGAGCTCTCAATATCCCAAGGTAGATATTTTTCACCAGTTTCCGGATCCGTCACTGTTAAATCTTGACCACTATATTCCTGATGCCGTGACAGGTCCCAATCCCCCCGGTGATGTATCCCCATAAACTCTGACCAACCCCATGGGGCATTATATTCAATATCAGTGGCAACCCTGGCATAGTGGACCCGCTCGTTTGGCTCGTGATCTCTAAAGCGCAGATTTTCCGGCCTCATCCCCAAACTAAGATACCAATCCATCCGATTTTGCTGCCAGTATTCAAACCACCTTTGTCCCTCTTTTTCCTCAGGCTTAATATAAAACTGAACCTCCATCTGTTCAAACTCTCGTGATCTAAAAATAAAATTGCCAGGGGTAATTTCGTTGCGGAACGCTTTACCGACCTGGGCGATACCAAAAGGAATTTTGATTCTTGTCGTATCCATCACATTTTTGAAATTGACCTGAACTCCATTAGTAATCTCGCCCCGCAAATAAATCTCCGCCTGTTTACCCTCAATTACACCAAGATACGCCTTGACTAATAAATTAAAATCCATCGGCTCAGTCCACTCAATTTTTTCTTTACCATCTTTAGATGGCAAGCTTTGCTTATGCGACTTTTCATGAGACTCAATCTCCTCGGGTTTATCAGCCCGAAATCGCAGGTGACAGACTTTACACTCCACTAACGGATCCGTAAACGCCTGAACGTGCCCAGAAGCCTCCCAAGCCCGCGGATTCATCATAATCGCAGCATCCATCCCCACCACGTCATCCCGCAGCTGAACCATCTCTTTCCACCACAGATCAATGATATTTTTTTTCAGCAATGAACCGGCCGGGCCGTAATCCCAGGTTCCGGCCAATCCTCCATAGATTTCCGAGCCCTGAAACACGAATCCTCTTCGCTTACAAAGAGCCACAATCTTTTCTAGCAAATTTTTATCTTCTGCCATAAACTACCTTATCGTCATTCTGGCAAGCTTCACACGACCAGAATCTCTTTCAGATCCTGGATGCACTCCGTTTACCAGGATGACCTGTTTATTTTAGCTTCTTCATCACCTGGACACTCTTAAGCGGCGATTCCAGCACCTTTTCCGTATCAGTCTAAAAGTTGCTAGGCTAATATAACTTTTATCCTGCATTGAAAAAAACGTCGAGCACCACAGCATTATATTATGTCCTCAGTTTTTTTAACACCCCTATGCTGCGTAACGAACCCTCTAAAGTTTTTTCAATGTAATAACGCATAATTGCTTCAAGCGCCAGAGCCTGGGCTTGACTAATCTCTAACTTACCTATCTCCTCCCATGACATATACTCCAACTTCGCCAACATACCTTGAATATCTTCCGGGACACCTTCGAGGTGGATTAGCTTGGCACCTTCCGTTTCCGATCTCTCAAAGGTAGAAAAACCCAACAGACTCAACACCTTGACCTCAAAGGCCCGCAAAAAAATTTGCCGAGGATTTTTTTCTAATAGCTGGAGCACCGACACAGTCAGATCATACAAATTTCGGTTGACCTGACCCTCCGGTGTTAAACGGTCAATAATTTCAATTACATGAAAAGCGCTGGTCGTTAACCCCAAATTTTCCTTTAGCTTTGGAAAAACCTCAATCGCCTCGGCCTCAGTCAACGTATAATTCTTAGCCTTAAAAAGATGTAATTTGACCCGATTGAGCAACTCCACATTCCCTGCCCGCCTCGAAGTGATCCGCCGGACTCCCCGCGCCACCACCGAGATCTTGCCATACCGATCTGTCAGCACCGTGATCACCCGATCCGCCTCCCCAAAATTCTTCCGCTTTAATATCAACCCCTCAGTCGCTACCGATGGCATAAGCTAAGTTTAAGACGGGAACGGTTTATGATCAATCGGCTATATCGTCAGATCTTGATCCGAGGCTAAATCAAAGCTTTGGGAGCGACCATTCACTTTAACTGTATATTTAAAATCTTTTTTGCCTGGTTGTTTTTGGATCAGAATCGGATATTTGCCATCTTTAGTGAAGTCTTCCGGCAACTTATATTCAAAAGACAGCGTCAGCGAGTTTTGGGGACGGATTTGAACAAACGCTTCGAAGACGGTTTTGCCAAGCTCATCTTCGATGGTTGTCACGACGTCCTGTGAGCCTTTTGAACTAATCAACTTCGCTCCTTTTGGCAGATAAACCCGCACATAATCCCGGTTAATTCCATTTAGCCAGATGTTATAGGGCTGGGGATTGTTATATTTAATGGTTAACTTCGAGCTTTTTTTCGACGGATCGACATTCAGCTCCACTTCCTGAGCAACGTATAAATTCGATTTACCACCGGCAAAGTTAGAATCATTAATATGCAGATAATCCCCATCTGTCGGCCTTATCTGACCCGTCCAATTCAGCTGGCTCAGCGCTGATTCCAGCTTGTCATCGTGCATGTAAAACATAATATGCTTGGAATTGGCTAGCTGCACTCCAACATTAATAAACTCCGGCAACTTATCAGTTGATGAGCCAAGTGATCTGGCCAGAATTTGTTGCATCAGCGTTCCTAAAATGGCTTTTCGATCTTTTTCGCCTCGCTCAATAATCTGAGCGTAATTTTCCAGTTCATAAATCACGTTCGGACAGTTACATCTTTTATCCGCCTCGGCGCTATACCTTGTTCCATAGACCTCAATCGGCCCGGTTATCTTAATCAACTCCTCCACCACATGAGTATCAATCAGGATAATTCCATCAAATTGCTCAGCCTTCAAAAAGCTGTACATTTTCTCGAAAGATTGCATCGAAGTCGGCACATCCGGTGACAAGTTGGAATCCCGCATACTCCAGGCAGTCCGAGGTTTCCCATCCGCTTCAGGTAAATACTTCACGATCGCAGCCGGCGGGGTCAACGGACAAATCACATTCCGGCAAATGTCCAGCAATTTTTCATCCAAACGATAGATATCATCCGAGGTCGAAGAAGATACCCTCCCCTGGTCCAGTTTCAAAAAAGCATAGGCCGTCATAAATCCACCGGTCCCCCGCAACTCTTTATCATTCTGAAAGATAATCAAATAATTTTTAGGCAAGGGCACGCCCAAGGCACTCGGCGCCGCTACAATCGCTGGCTTAGCCTGGGACACCGCCACATAGGCTCCCATGATAAAATTCTTGGCCAGTTCAACATTTGAACGCAGGTTTCGAGAACCAAACTTCTCCGGATATTTTGAGGCATCAATGCTTGCCACCTCAAAAGAAGCGGCTTTCAATTGGGGTTCAATTTTATCCAGATTCGGCACCACTTTGTCCAACACTTTGACCACCTGAACCACCCGATCTTGACCAGGAGTCGGCTGTCCGGTAAAACCCAATTCGTCTTTAAATGGCAGGAGCGAATCAGTAATCGTCGAAGCTGCCGCCAATTCATATTCACCGGCCTTAGCAAAATGCTTTGCATCGCCGTAAAACCCACCCACCCAGGGCAATGCCCTCATCCAAAACAGCATATTTAAGGCTCCATTCAGGTCAGAAACACTGGAGTTCATCTGGTTAATCTGGGCTCGGATTTCATCCAGATTCTCATTTTTGGCCGCCGCTGATACAGCCTTAGCGCTAGCACTGATTTGTTTTAACGAAGAATAGATCCCCCGAACCGGAAAATAAACAGCCACCGCCAAAATCAAAACCACTATCCCAAGCACCAACAGCCTCTTTTTCCAACTCCCCCGCTTTCGCTTAAGTTTATCTTGTCTGTCTAATTTTCGGTTCAAATTTATTAAAGCCATAAAGTTTCCCCACTACAACCTAACAACTACCACCTAACCACTAGCTAAACCGCTCCTGTACCTATTATAACAACTGGAATGGTTTTTAAAATAATAAAAATATCGTACAGCAACGATTGTCTTTGGACATATTGAGCATCCATCTCCACCCGTTTGTCAAAATTGATAGTCGAGCGCCCCGACACCTGCCACACTCCAGTCAAACCCGGCTTTCGGGACAAAATAATCTTGACAAATTCCCGCGATTGCGGATACTTGACCTGCTGCTCCTCCAGCTCAAATGGGTAATAGGCCCTCGGCCCGACCAGACTCATATCACCCTTTAAGATATTAAAAAACTGTGGTAACTCATCTAAAGAAGTTTTCCGGATAAAACGACCGACCTTAGTAATCCGCGGGTCTTCGTCAATCTCCAGCTTGTAGCTATTTTGTTTATATTTTTTCAGCAGCTCCGGATATTTCTGAAGCATCTCATGAGCCCCGACCACCATCGACCGGAATTTATACATCCGGAACAGCCGGCCATTCTCGGTCACCCGCATCGGCGCATCAGCCAAAACCGGCCCTTTTGAGTCTAGTTTGATGGCAATAGCCAACACTAAATAAGCCGGTGAGAGCAAAATTATCCCCACAATCGCCCCTATAATATCTAGACACCGTTTGGAAAAGTTGTACATCATAACAAAACTTCCATCTATTCTAACCCGAATTGTGATTTAATACAAAATTATGAAGTTCTCCGCTTACGTATCGAACAATATTTAACTATGGTCGAACAATACTCTTGGCCTCCTTTTATAATTATTCTTCGAGCCCACTTATTTATTCTTCGAGCGAGTGCACCCGAGTCGAGAAGCTACCCCAAGTATTTTGTCAGCTGATCTTGAAACCGCTTTTTGGTAAACATGCTAGCATTCTGACGACAATCTTCAACCCTAAACGTTTTGTTCTCAAACTTTTCGATAGCTAAACTTAAACTCTCGATAGTTTGCTCATCAAAAAATAACCCGGTTTTCCCTTCGATGACAGTTTCCAACAATCCCCCACCCCGAAAAGCAATCACCGCTTTCCCCAGTGCTTGTACCTCCAAACTAACCAACCCCAAATCTTCCTCCGCCGTCACAATCAACCCCCTGCACCCTCTCATAAACCCAATTAAAATCTCATCTGAAACAGCCTGGTGAAATTCAGCCAGCTGACCCACCTGCGCCAGCCGGCTAAGTTCCGGTCCGCTTCCCACCACCACTAAGTTTTTTTTCAGTTTTTGACACGCTTCCACAGCCAGATCAACTCTTTTATAGCGGTTTAACCGAGCCACCACTAAATAATACCCTCCCTCAAAGGTGGGTCGCTCTTTAAAAAAGATATCATCAACAAACGGATACAGCACTTTTGAATCAACACGATAAGTTTTGGTCAGCCGTTTTTGACAATTAACCGAGCCGGCCAGCCACTGATCAACCCGGTTGGCAGTAATTTGATCGTAAATTCTTAAGCCGCTTAAATACGGCTTCCACCAAAAATTAGGCTGTTCTCCGGAGAAATTCCACAAAAATCTCGGCGGCGTATGAATATAACAAACATGCTTGGTGGTCGGTTTGGTAATGATACTTTTAGCGAATCGGGTCGTTTGGGAAATCACCAAATCATAACCATTGAAATCAAACTGCTCAAAGGCGATCGGATAAAGCGGCAAAAGGGCCTTATACATCGACTTCCAACCCGGAATTTTTTGCATAAACGAAGTTCGAATATCCCTTTCGCTAAAGCGGCTGGCTAAATCCTGATTTTTGTCATCATAGACAGAGGTATAAATAGGCGCCTCCGGAAACATCTCACTGATCGCCAACAGCACCCTCTCCGCCCCTCCCCACTGGACCAAATCATCGTGAACTATCGCCATTTTCATTCCTTAAATTCTAACATTATATTCTTCGAGCGAGAAGCGAAGCCGAGTCGAGAAGCATGCCCGAAATTGCTTCTATTCTCTTTAGATGCGAAAATATCCCCATGAGTGACTTTCACACACCGGTCATGCTGGACGAAGTGCTTGATTTTTTGAATGTCCAACCGGATCATTGGTATCTCGACTCCAACCTCGGCGGAGGAGGCCACACCGACGCAATTTTAGAGCGGGGCGGCAAAGTCATCGGATTGGATATTGACCCGGACGCTATTCGCGAAGTCGCCAAAAACCATGATCTGACAATCCAAACCATCGACGACCATCTCGAAGCCCACTCTGAGAATCTAATTCTCATCCAATCCAATTTCTCAGAAATTAATCGCGTCATTGCGAACCTCAATGAAACACTCCCTTCCCGTCATCCTGGTAAGTCCACGCATCCAGGATCCGAGACCGATTCTGGTGAAGCAGAGCTTCCCAGAATGACAATCACAGGTGTCCTCTTCGACCTTGGGCCTTCCTCCCACCAATTCGACACTGCCCAGCGCGGCTTTAGCTTTGGCCACGACGCCCCGCTGGACATGCGAATGGACCCACAATTAGGCGTTAGCGCCAAGGACCTGGTCAACGGCCTCCATGAAAAAGAATTGACCCAGCTTTTTTGGAAGCTAGGTGAGGAAAAATTATCCCGCCAAATTGCTAAAAAAATTGTTGAATATCGCCAGGCTAAACCGATCCAAACCACTCAAGAGCTGGCTCAAGTCATCACTTCAGTCCACCCACATCTTCCATCCGACAAAATCAACCCCGCCACCAAAGTTTTTCAGGCTCTTCGGATCGCCGTCAACGACGAACTCAATAGCTTAAAAGAAGCACTCCCTCAAGCTTTCGAAGCCCTAAAACCGGGCGGACGCGTAGTTGTCATCAGTTTTCATTCCCTGGAAGACCGGATTGTTAAAAATTTCTTTAGGGAATTGACCGATACCAAAAAAGCCCAACTACTGACCAAAAAGCCCCTCACCCCAACCCACTCCGAAATCTCCCAAAACCCCCGCAGCCGAAGTGCTAAACTCAGATTAATAGAAAAAATTTAAGTAGTTCTCCGTTTCAGTCGAACAATATCTATCTTATACCTAATATTCTTCGACCCTCTCCTATATTCTTCGACCCTCTCCTATATTCTTCGAGCGAGGAACGAGTCGACCTGTCCTCTGTAGTTTTAACGAAGGAGGAGAAGTCACCTATGATACTGGTTCTTCATAGGTTTTTAAAGTATCTTCAGCTAACTCTTTCCAACTAAACTCTTGATATCTCTTCCGGCCTTTTTGGACTAACTCTTTTCTTAAAGCTAAGTCTGTCAAAATCCGCTGAATTTTCTCGACCATATCATCAACATTCCGAGGATTAAAATATAAACAGGCATCTCCCCCAACCTCGGGCAAAGAAGCCCCATTCGAAGAAACGACCGGACAACCACAGGCCATCGCCTCAAGCAGTGGAATTCCAAACCCTTCTTCGAAAGACGGCATCACAAAGGCCTCAGCCGATTTATAAAATGCCACCAGCTCTAGATCACTGATTTTACCGGCGTAAACTATCCCCGGATGCTGATTTTCCCGCTTAATCCGTTCCCAAAAATAATGGTCATGGCCTGCTAGAACTAGTTGCAAGTTACTAGTTACTGGTTGCTGGCGACTGGAAATACTCAGAAAAGCCTGAACCAGCCCTTCGACATTTTTGTGGGGGTGGGCGTTACCAACATAAAATAGGAATGGTTTTTGAACACTAAATTTACTCAAAACCTGCCTAGATCGGGCCTGCGTCATCTCTCTAGACAACTTGATTATATTTTCTTCGACCGCCTCTTTGGTCACGACTATTTTTTGGCTATCAACCCGCCACAACTTCTCCAACTCATCCTTAACAAAATCCGATACTGTAATGATTGTTTGACTTTTTTTCAAAGCCGCCGCAACCACTTTTTTATACGCAAATTGCTTTATTGCATAAACTATTGGATCATGCGAAGTCGATCGCCTCATCGCCACCTTTTGATGTATCAGATCATGGATTGTCACCACGTATTTTCCCGAGTAAAAAATCGGCACATTAAAATGCGGAAAATGAACCAGATCAAGTTTGTATTTATTTAACAATCTCGGAAATTTTATCTGCTCTGCCAATCCATACCACCGAAAATTGGCCCTAACCTTTGAAAAACTTTCGCCTAACTTTACCTTATCAAAATCCCGATCCAGCAAAAAAACCAAATACTGGTTCTCATGATCAATCTCCTGTAAATTCGCCAACAAATTCCGAATATATCTACCCACCCCTGCTTCTTGATATAATCTAGCATCAATTCCAATTTTCATATTTTTGTCATTCTGGGGAGCTAGCGACTCCAGAATCAAACTAGATTCTGCCCTTAAAAGGTCTTCGAGATGCGTGGACTTACCAGGATGACTTTTGATTCTAAACTGTCATCTTCCTTTTAGCCAACCACCACCTCATATTGATCCCCAGATAAACCAACCAATTAACGAAAAATGGGTACTGTTTTTCGTAATGCTTTTTGTAAAAAATCTTCATCGTTTCGTAAAAGGCGTTAAAGGCCATCAGCCGCGACTCACGGCTGGCCTGGGTCATCACCTGCGAGTGCTTTTTGATCCCCGAACTGATCCCTTTTTTGTGAATAATTTGATACATCGGCAAGTACATTATTTTTAAACCAGCCTTCTTTATTCGGTAACACAGATCAATGTCCTCGGCATACATAAAATAATCCTCATCAAAATAGCCCACTTTGTCTAAAACCGATTTGCGAGTCAAGAAAAATGAGCCAGAAATCGCATCTACCTCGTGAGGCTGGTCAGTTAATTTATCCGACAAATGATATAAGCTGTCATTACCTAACATATAAAGCAAAGAGGCCCAGGGTGTCGGAAAACCCCGGTGAGCTGTTAAATCAACTTTTCTATTTTCAAAAACAATCTCACAACTCGCCGCACCGACTTGCGGATGATCCTCCAAATACTCCAACATCGAACTAAGTACCCCTTTTTGGAGCCGGGCATCGGGATTCAAACACAGCACATATTCAGACTTAATCTTCTCGAAGGCCTGATTATTAGCCTTTCCAAACCCAACATTTTCGGTGTTTTCGATAAAGTTAACTTCTGGAAATTTACGCTTAGCCTGTTCCAAACTATCATCTGAAGAAGCATTATCCACCACCCAAACGCTGATTTCAGACTCATCCTTAACCTCCCGGATCGACTCCAGCTCCTCCAGCAACACCTCGCCGGCGTTATAATTGACAGTCACGATTGTTAAATCAAGCTTGGCCATTTTGACTTTTTTTACGAAGTTCAGTATAAATCCGGCTTAAATTTTGGGCAATCGGCTCCCAATCATATTTTTGGCGGACCAGCAGCTTAGCATTTTCAGCGATTTTTTTATATTGCTGCTTGTCACTAATCAAATCAATAGCCGCTGTGGCCAAATCCGCTGGCTTTTCCCGAATCACCCCATGCACCCCGTCTTCAACATCCAAACCATTAAACCCAATTGAGGTCGACACCACTGGCAAACCCGAGGCAAATGATTCCAGATTTTTATAACGGGTCCCACCTTGACCATAGAGAGGCGCCACCATCACAGTCGCGTTAAAATAAGCCTCACGGATGTCTTTGACCTCAGCTACCCGAACCTTGTCGGCTCGAATATTGCTAAAAAAGTGTTCAGCGCTTTGACCGATAATCCAAAGATGTGCCTCCGGCAATTTTTCCAAAATTTTTGGCCACACCTCATTATACAAGATATTTATGGCTTCGCG
>CAZXEW010000054.1:0-26897 GCA_964640215.1 uncultured Gammaproteobacteria bacterium | reverse complement strand
TGGGCAGTACATTCGATCCAAATAATGCCGGCGGTGGAGGAGTTGGCAGCAGCAATAACGCCCTCTACACCGTTGTCTTGGTTGACAAAACCAAGCGCCAGGCCACCTCCGGTGACATCTCCCAACAAATCCGCAATCAATTTTTCGATTACCAAGTAGGAACTCTGTCAGTCAACGAAGTCTCTGGTGGTCCACCCTCTGGCGCCGACATTCAAATCAAGTTACTCGGCCCAGACCTTGGTCAACTCGATAATTACGCCGCCAAAATCCAAGACTATCTTAAGACAGAGTCAGGCCTGACCAACATCAACAAATCGATCAAACCAGGCACCAGTAAACTGACATTTAAACCCGACCCGACTAAGCTGGCTGACGCTGGCATCACTCGTGACCAAGTCGGATTCTGGCTGCGTCTCTACGCCAGCGGTTTCAGCGTTGACGAACTCAAACTCGAAGACGAAAACAACGAAAATCGCGACATCACCTTCCGTTTGTCTTCCCAAATTGCTTACGCAGAAACTTTAAACTCACTGACTATTCCTACTCCTCAAACAACCGCCCCACTAAACTCACTCGGCCAGCTAACCCTCGAACCCAACCCCACCCAGATCACCCGCGAAGATGGCAAGCGTACCCTCTCGGTCACCGCCTCTGCCACCAAAGGCACCAATATCAGTGCTGTCAACGCGGAGCTCGAAAAATTCGCCAACACTGTTGAGTTGCCCAGCGGCTACTCTTGGAAAACCGGCGGTGTCAACGAAGAAAATCAGCGCTCAGTCAACTCGATCCTCCAGGCTATGCTCCTGTCATTTATGCTGATTATTGTCACTATGGTCGTCCAGTTTAGCTCATTTCGCCGGGCCCTAATCGTCATGCTGGTCATTCCACTGTCGATCTCTGGAGTATTTATCATTTTCGCTATTTCTCACACCCCTTTGTCGTTCCCGGCCTTGATCGGACTGCTGGCTCTATTTGGAATTGTCGTCAAAAATTCGATTCTAATCGTTGATAAAATCGTCCACAACCAAACCCTGGGTATGTCTTTTCGTGAATCGATCGCTGACGGCTCAGCCTCTCGGCTCGAGGCCATTGCCCTGACCTCTTTTTGCACTATCGCCGGCCTGATCCCGATCACCTTCTCTGACCCGATCTGGCGCGGCTTAGGTGGCGCCATCATCGCCGGGCTGACTTTCTCCGGAACCATCATGCTTTTTTTCATCCCGGTGGTTTACTACCTGCTCTTCAGGTCAGAAGATAAATCCTAGTAGCTAGGGTGGGGGAGGATACCAAATTCATTATAAGGCCAATATCTAAAGACCACTTTGCCTTGGATATTTGAACGTGATACCGGTCCAAAGGTCCGCGAATCCGAAGAATTATCTCGATTGTCACCCAGCACAAAATATTCCCCTATCGGAATCTGAAAATCTTCACCCTCCCTTAAAAAATTCCCGACTGTCACCGAGGTCGGAGTATTCACGTATGGTTCATCCAACGCTTGGCCATTGATAAAAATTTGGCCACCCTCAATCTTAATATCCTCACCTGACAACCCGATCACCCGTTTGACCAAATCAATATCCGCCCGTTGTGGTGATGTCAAAACTACGATGTCGCCCCGCTCCACCTGACCAAAATCATACGAAAACTTCTCAGCTATCAACCGCTCGCCCGTGTGCAAATTCGGCTGCATCGACGCTCCCTGAACCACACTTGGCCGAAACAAGAATAAATAAACGATACTAAAAATCGCCAACCCCAAAGTCAGACTTTGCAAAACATCAACCAATGCCGTCGCTGCTTTACTGAATACTTGATTCATCTGATCCTTTCCACATCGTAGCTACAGAGACTAAAGGGCCGGTATAACAGCGGACAATCTGCAAACACTTCAGTTTGGAATGAACGGCCATCCATATCTTCGACAACCCGACCAGAGTCAGCCCTTAAGAATTCAGGTTTAATATTTCTTACCAAAGTAGATATCCAATTCATATCTTCTAAACATGATACAACCACCCAGCCTTGGTTTATAATAATCCGGTCATTTCGATCATACAGTGTAGGTCTGTTCTTGCCTAATTCTCTTCGTGTTTCTTCGTGTTCTGCCCCACAACACTGCTTAGAACCTAAGTTGCGCCATGGACATCTATCATAATCTGGTTGTTCGATCTGATTCATGACTTGTTACTATAATTCGAGTCTGACGGTGATGCCCCATCATCGCCGACATATTTAAACCTCGGCACAGTTTGGCCATTAACCTCGACCATCTCCAAAAAAACCGTTTTGAGCCTGGCCCATAATGCATCTTTGCCGTACTCCGGCGATTCATAAAGTGCCTTGTAAATCACCAGCTCCTCCAACGTCGACTCCAGCCTGGCCACGCCAATCACCTCGTAGAAGTTCCCCTTGAAATGTTGATATTTTCCGAGCCTAATTATCTGATCCATAACAGATTCGAATATTCTCTATTTCGGTAAGGATGACAGATCATCTCTAATTATTTTTACAAGACCACTGGCCATTGCCATCAATCCTGACATAAATAGTGCCCAATCACGAGTTCCTCGATTAAGCGGCCAACTTAGTGAAAAAGCCGCAGTTTTATTTAACTCTGCCTTTAATTCCTCTTGAAGTTTTTGGCGTTTCCCATACTGAACCACCTTTGCTAAGGCTTCTTTTGATTCTAAACCAGCTGGAATTTCGACTGCGCGCAAGCCTTTATTTAAATTATTATTCAGATATTCCAGCAGCGGAAAATTTAACTGTTGAGCTGTTTCTAGCTCTTCTCTCGACACCGCCGGAATCGGCACTTCGTTAACTAGATTTTGATTTTGGACTGTTTGAATAATTGCGCCATCAACAAAACCAATGACCGCCCCGGCCAGCCCTGTGAAAATGTACCACTTTGGATTGCCAACTGTTTTTCGAGCCATCGATCTTGCCCTTAAGCCCAGCGACAAGGACGCTCTTTCTAGATCGAGTTGCAGTCTTCTTTGATCTGTCTGATCATAACCCGCCCGACGCTCAACAGCTTTAAAAACCTCACCTTGCAAAAGCATCCGCTCTTCCATATAAACTAACAGTGGTATTTGCGCTTCATTGATAGGTTGTTTTCGTCCTCCAGAATGATAGGCCATCTCAGCTGGCAATTGATCTCTCGCTTGATCGGAAAATGAGGTTGCCAGCAGAAAGCCTAATCTCCGCTGCGCGCGCTTATGGCTATTCAATGATCCTTTTGGTAAGCCTTGATCTAAGTAATACCTCCGGCCGGTTTTTCTATCTATCAGCCAAGCTAGTTCCGGCCTTATTGCATGATGCGTCAAATCCTGCTCAACTCTTTCGATTTCCCGGATTGTATCCCCGGTCGCATCAAATTTAACATGTGATTTATCATAAGAGACCTCGACTATACCTCCTGCTTGGGATACCTTTCTATCGACGTATTCTACCCGCTGGCGCTTAATCACTTTATCCGAATAAGGAGGAGAAATAATGATCTTATTAGAAACCTCATTCTCGTAAGCACTTTTAGCCATTTGTCTCCTAATTTTTAGGCTTAGCTCACGACCGTTTAGTCCAAATAGTCCCACTAGTTTACCCCCACTCACTGTATATATACCTAATCTAACTTTATCCTCAAAGCTTGCTCTCAAATCTCGTGCCTCTGTTTCAGTCATCAAACGTCCTCTGACTAGGGTGAAATAATTTCGGGCATCTTCAATATCAGGGGTGGTAACCGCTGCCATAAAATCCGAACGATCGCCAAAGACAAAATCCGGCCAAAAATTGGGGAAAGCTTTAGTATGACTGCGGGCTAATGCTTCTTCTGGGCGATTTGGTTCTTTTTTGCGAGCCTTATCCGGCATCTCCCAGTCAGCCATAATACCAAATAAACCCTGGCCCGAGAATATATTATTGCGCCTAGCTCTTTGCCTGGCTGCAGCCAGAGCATTAATTAATCTCAAACCATACATCTGAGTCTCTGGAAAGCTTATTTGAAAAACTCGAATCTTTGGGTTTTCAGAAACAGTCACTTCTATTGTAGCTTTTAAAACATTTGCCGGGTCAAGTGTATCTGGTTGAGGTTGGAGGACTTCACCAAAAGTCGTGACTTCTCTATAAACCTCCTGTAATCCTTCTGCGTGGACCCCTTTTAGAGCCGCTGCCTTTTTCCTATAGTCATAAGCCATCAGGCCAAACTCAGTCATATTAAAACGAAGTATAGGTACTCTAAATAGAGGAGTCAATAAATCTGTTCTTTTTATGAGCCGACAATGGGGATCGAACCCATGGTCTCGTCATTACCAATGACGTGCTTTACCACTAAGCTATGTCGGCGCTTCGCTTGACATAGCTTGCGATAGTTCCACTTACATGTTTTAACTATCTAAAGCTATGTCGTCTGACTTTTGAAACTAACTGAAGTATTTTACCTGATTCTAAACTATTTGAGAATAACCACTTGTCGTCATAATCGATTTCAACTATAATTTCACCGCTATGGCAGATTTATCCGTCACCGAGCTCAGAAACGCCCTCAGAGAAGATTTAAACACAGCCTTAAAACCAATCAATGAAAAACTCGGCACACTCAGCAGCGAAGTAGGCACCCTAAGAAACGAAGTAGGTACTCTCAGCAGCGAAGTTGGCACACTAAGAAATGAACTTGGTATTACCAACGAAGAAGTCGCCAGAATACACGTCGAGTTAGTTGAAATCAAAGATACCCAAGATTCCCACACCGCCTCGTTGCTGAAGATTGAGCAAACTCTCACTAGTTACGCCGACGCCTACAAACTAAATCAGGATAACATCAAAAAGCACGACAAAAGAGTAACTAAAATCGAAAAACACCTCAATCTACCCTCACCCGAAAATCTCTAATGAGCCTCCTGTCGGAAATCGAACCGACGTCGACGGTTTACAAAACCGCTGCTCTACCATTGAGCTAAGGAGGCGACTACTTGGGATATTTTAATCTAATTGAAGCTAAAAAGCTATTATTTCTTAATAAATCTAGATTCGATTTCCGCTAAAATCTCATCGTAGCTACTAGCTTCATTGGGATCTTTAAAAACTATTTGATCATCTCTTTGCAGATCTGGGATAATTCCTTGGGAATCATCTGATCCAATAACTACCGATTTAAATGAATGAAGTAATAAATTCCATAAAACGAATCTCCCTAAAAACTGATCATAAATTCTTTTTTTCGGCGCCGGCGTTTTAGCCAAAAACTGATCACTTTCTATAAAAGTTCTCACCTCCTTAATATTCGACCAACTAAACACCGGGTATCTAAAGTCATCAGGATCTTTAACCGAGTCCCAAATTTGCAAAGCAAGATCACTTACAACCGGTACATCAGGAAATCTACAATCTGTAATTAGTCCGCTGATAGAACTTCTGTTAAAAGGCATTCTAACTATGGTTGAATAAGAATTATCTTGCCGGTCATAGTAAAGAGTCAGTTTATGATGGGAAAGCACACTCGTAAAATCACTCCTCCCAGGAATACCCAATTTATCTAATGTATATCTATCTCTTCGTTCCATCATGAAGTTAACCTTTCCTCTACTTTTTGAAGTAAACCATTTCGGGCGTGAAAAAGCTGCCAACTTTGCTTGGAAAGACCAGCTTGCAAAGCTCTTTGTAACGGATACATAGTCTGGGCGGGCCCACGAGGATCAAGTTGTATATAATTATCCCATTTTTGAACTACCTCGGGAGAACAAAGTCCGGCTAACACCAGTCCCAGTCTCCGGTCAGGCCTCGTATCCATAAGTTGCGGCATGTTAAAAACTTCTTGAAACTGTTTTTGGGCCAAAGGCCAACGCCTATCCCGCTCATCCACCTCCCAAGCCAACGCCGGACGTAACGAGGATTGCTTAAAAAAGAGCGAAAGATTGTATTCTTTAACCTTCCAATCATAAATTCCCTTCTCGTCGGGCTGATGTTCTATCTCAATCGTGGCAGAATTACCTAGATAATCCGTCATTTTTAAATTATCTGGCAACCCAAGCTCTATGTTTCCCCAACTATTCCGAATGAAATGTAACTTGCCGGACTGGACATCAACTAATATCTGACCCATTTTCCCCACTTCCCGATACATAGTTAATTCTTGTCTCGTCTTAGACCGGCAATGCTTCCAATAATCCTGTAACGCATTAGCTATCGGTGTCTGGTACCTTGAAATATAAAGTAAATCATGGGTTAACCAGGTGTTTTTCCCTGCCATTTTACTACGCACTTTATACTCCGATCAACCAAATCAGTATGCCGGCTCAAATATCTCCTAAATTTTCTGTAATTTCCCGGACTAAGCCTCATTGCCGCGATATTGGTATCAAGCGAAAATGGATTATCTAGCTCAGCCAGAGTTTTACTACGCATGTGTTCAGCATATATTGGCAGATCAACCACGAGTAACCCCTTAAAATTATCGTAAATTGTTTCATGCAATAAATCCTCCTCGAGTAGGGTAAACAACCAAGAATCAGCCTCATAATCGACAAATTCCCCGAAAAACTGGCCGATCAAAGGATGATCTCGGTGCATTGTGTATAAATTAGCGATCGGTTTACCATCTCGATCAAATCTTGGTCCCCGCGCCATTATCCGTTGTATTAGCTGGATATCATCAGTAGCGCCTATTTTACTAAAATCAAACGGTGACAAATGTGATATAAACTCATACATCTGCTCACCCAACATCGGCCGATCCATCAGGTAAAAATAGGTACCAGCTCGGGCATTAAGGCCATCGCCTCTAATATGACCGAGCCTCATTTTAGGATCCCTATCATGACCATAGTACTTACTAACAGGCAGTGAAAACCCAATTTGTTGTAAAGTTGTTTCGACTATTTCAGTCATAAAAAAATCCACTCACCTTAAAGGCGGGTGGATTAAAAATATTAATCTTTAGGACAGATAATTTCAGCCTACTTAGCCGTGTCTTGAGGCTTTTTCCCCTAATAATAGGCGGGAACCCCGAGCCAATCAGCAAAGCTGACAGGACTACAAAGGTCAACCCAAAGGTTTAAAACTTTGTGAAGGAAAATTCGTCCTCAAGATGTAAACGAGCCAGTAGGCATGTGGCTTGCGCCAACTACTTTTGTCCTTTCGGACGTGTCCAATGTATCAAAAAAATGCGATGTTGTCAACCCCTCTAACCGAATCAAACCCGAACAAAATTATCCTATCGGTATTCCCAGCAGCCTCATCAAAAGATAAATTCCGTTGCCCAAAATAAAGTTTATCAGCAGCTTTGTCGGCGGAAAAAACAGCAACATAATCAGTATTAGAAAGCCATACCGCTCCAGCGACTGGTATTGCCGTGCCAGCTGATACGGCAACACCGCCATCAACGCCCGCGATCCGTCAAGCGGCGGAATCGGAATTAAATTAAAGACTGCCAAACTTAAGTTAATAATCATCGCCTGGACGAGTATCATCAATATAATCGAATCCGTCCCTACCCTCGAGACTATATGGAAAAGGATTGCACAAACTATCGCCAGCCCAAAATTGGCTCCCACTCCGGCTAGCGATACCAATAACTCGCCTTTTTTGATATCCCGAAAATTGAGCGGATTGACGGGTACCGGTTTGGCCCAGCCAAACAGCGGTAAACCTGATAATAATAGTAACCCCGGAAGTAAAATCGTCCCGATCGGATCAATATGGGGCAGTGGATTTAAAGTCAGCCGACCGGCATTGAGGGCAGTCCGATCTCCAAACCGCAGCGCCACCCACCCATGCATCACTTCATGCAAAATGACCGAAAAAAGCAAAACGACTATACTCGAAGCCAATACTTGTGCATCCAACGTATCCTCAATTATGAATTAACAATTATGAATTATCAATTGACAAAATGAAGATGTTACAGTCTTGTTCATTGTTAATTGAGAATTGTAAATTGTGCGAAGCTATGATATAGTTTCGCAGTTATGTTAGTGTGCGTAAGCTGTGGTAAAAAAGCCCATCGAATCGCCTGGTCCAGGCACAAAAAGGGTTCATCCGGAGCCTCAGAGTGGCCGCTGCGGGCTCAAATCACCAAACGCACCCAACACCCCAACCTCCACCTCTTCAAAGGCCACAAATACTGCACTAAATGTCTGAGAATAGTTAAAGCCGTTTATTTAACTGCTAATCCCAGAACAGTCGCAAATCCTGTCGCTGCTTAAATTAAATTCTTTAGTGGAAAATCAGGGTAGCCACGCAGGAATTCCTCTTTCGAAACGATTTTTTTGCCTTCCATTTGCATCCGCCCTTCAGGATAAAACTTGACTATTTTGCCTAATCTATCCCCCGAAGCCTTGGCGAAGGGGGACCATCTCGTCCAGACATTCGGCCACGGGTAATAAGCCCGAATCATCCGGTCAAGCTGCTCAGGTGGGGGAGGAGTGTCGATTTCAAAATAGCCGTCTTCTTTTTTGATCATTTTAGTGTAGGTCGCTTCGGCGTGATTCTGGGGTTGGGGCTTGACCTGGCCTTTGATAATGTCAGGCAAAACTTCCAACAATAATTTGGCACCCTCGATGGCCAACTTCTGGCTCAAACTTTCATCTGTCTCGCCACGCGCCACCTCCAACGAGCTACGCGCTAATATTGGCCCGTGATCCATCTCCTCATCCAACAGCATCACGGTTACGCCGGTCGACTCTTCGCCGTTCAAAATGGCTGTTTTGATAGGGGAGGCACCGCGATATTTTGGCAGCAGGGACGGGTGTACATTCAAAATCCCTAAGCGTGGAATATCCAACATCGCCTGGGGAATGATCTTACCGTAAGCCACTAAAACGTATAAATCCGCTTCCAACAAGGCCAAATTATCCCGGATAAACTCTTCATTCAGCCGCTCCGGCTTCAGCAGTGGCAGTCCCAGCTTCTCTGCAACCCTAGCCACCGACGTGGGAGTCATTTCTTTTTTTCGGCCTACCAACTGGTCAGGCTGGGTAATCACCACCTGCACTTCGTACTTTTCATTCAATTTCTCCAAAATATATCCACTCAGCTGGGTCGACCCCAAAAAAACTATTTTCGTCTCCTCGGCCCGCTTAATTTTCTTCAAATATTTTTGAGCATCTTTCAAGTCAATCGGTATATCAACTTCTTGAATTTGAACCATCGGATTTGGAATTGTTTTTTTCATTTTATGTCATTGTGGCATCCTACAAGAGCTGTGCTCATTCCGGACAAACGTGGTTCGGAATCTAGAATTTGGATTCCCGCCCCCATTCGGGGATCTACGACCTCCGCGGGAATGACAAATAGTATTATAATTTTATTTCTTCAAAAATCTCCGCCCCGGCCCGATCTTTGCCGACGACTTTGAAAAACCGCTGTTTCTGCTCGAGGACATGATCAACAAACAATTTGCCGTGCAAATGGTCACATTCGTGTTGAAAAATCCAGGCCGGCAGTCCATTGAGACGCTCCTGAATTTTTTGGCCACTGCTGTCCAGATAAGTCACATCGACCCAAAACGACCGCTCAACATGCCCCCAGTAACTCGGCAACGACAAACACCCCTCCAGATACTGTTTAGTTTTTTTAGAAAACTTGATTATTTTCGGATTGAAATAGGCTTTGTAATGGCTTTTACCCTCCAAGTCCTCGTGTTTGACCACAAAAAACTGCCCGTCCAGCCCCACCTGAGTCGACGCCAACCCCACCCCTTCAGGGTCCTTGAACGAGTCCGTCAGCTTGATCATCTCTTTAACCGTTGTCAAAAGCTGCGGTGTAACCTTTTTGACGGGCCTTGTCTTAACTCTCAACCGGTCATCCGGTGCTATCACCACATTCATGCCTACAAGTTTAGCATTGATAGCCAGGCTTTACAATTTTAGGAATCTAATTAGCAGTATCTTTTTGCTGTTCTTTGAGTTGCTTGAGCTTCCACAAAAATAATTTTGGCTTCGATTTGGCGCTGTAATACTCCTTGCAAAAGTTTAACGCCTCCTCCAGCAGCGGCCGTGGCACGGTCTTGGCCAACCTCATATACAACGGATAATTGGTGTCCCCCAGTTCCTCGCACAAATAGACCCCAAACACCTGAAACTCCTGGCTCAAATTCTTCGGCCGATTAATATTTTTCGCCTCGTCGATAATTTTTCCGAGTCTTTTCATAGATTGATTACTCAGCAGCGAGGGGTGACACGAAGGAAGGGCTCCCGCTCGCGCGGACCGACAGCGAACGTGCGGGAGGGAATTTGGGGCAGGACCCGGAGCGGCGGGTTTATCCCCCAACTCATTTATTACTCTCCAACTCCTTCAACTTACTCAACGCATCCGGATCATTCGGTATCAATTTCAGGACCACATTCAACTCCTCGATGGCTTTTTGCTTTTCACCGATTTGGTCATAAAAAAGCCCAAATGAAAAATGGGCATCCCGATAATTCGGTTTCAGCTCCAGCGTTTTCTGAAACACCGCCTCAGCCTCGGTATTCATATTTAGCGATTGCAAAACCAGAGCTTTGTTGTAATAAAGCTTAGCGTCAGTCGGAGCGTGCTTAATCGCTTCATCAAATGTCGTCACCGTAGCTTGATTAAACTGAGGATCAAGTGAGGCCAACTCGAAGTAGGTCCGGATCGCTGTTCGTAAAAAAGAGGTATTATTCGGATTTTCCCTTAAAACAGTCTGCGTCACATCAAGGGCCTCAGCCTCCAACTCCCCGGACCGGGTGCCATCTTGCTCCAACACCGCTAAGGCCGCCGACGCTGCCGCAAACCCCAGCTCACTGCGGTAAAGCGGTTCATCAGGATTCAACAAAACCGCCTCCTGCAGCTTGTTATAGGCTTGGCCGATGTTACCCGTATCCTCATAGTTAGAACCACTCGCAAACAAAGTATCAGCCAACCACATTTTAGCCAAATTAAAGACCCCCAAAAAACTCATCAAACCGATCACAACTATCGCCACCACTCCCAAAATCCGACCAAATTGCCTTCGCCTGTCAAAAGCCGCCAACAAACTTTTCAAGCCAGGAATTTTCAAATCCACCAAATCGATTTTCTCCGTCGACCCTCCCACCACCATCGCAATCGCCGGAAACAAATAAAAGAACATCGCAATTATCACCACTGAAAAACCAAACACGTTCTGAACCAGATAACTAACATATGAAGCTAAAATAGCTATAATCAAAACGCTGCCTCTAGACTCTAATACTTTTTTAACAGCCCAAACGATAAAAGTCCCAATCAACAGTATATACGCTCCAAACCCAACAACTCCGGTAGTCGCCAGATAATTCAAAAATTCGTTGTGGGCCTTGTTATACAAAAAATCCCACTCCGAGACCAAATTGTGCTCGATAGGCCGGTATTGATAATACGAATAAGCAAACGTCTCCACACCTGAGCCAAACAGGGGATAATGCTTAAAAATCTCCAGCGCCCCTTTCCAGACAATCAACCTGATTTGACCGGACTCCGTGCCGCCATTTTCCAGCTGCGTCACCCCACCCCCACTTGGCTTAACCTGAGCCGGCACTTGGCTTAAAAGTTGAAACCGAGTCAAAGCCGAACCAAATAATAAATTTACCACCAAAAACGCCCCGACGACCATTAAAAACACCCTAAAATCCCCCCTATTCCCCCCTGGTTTCTCGCTAACCGCTCGGCTATTTCCTATCATTGTTCGATAGATGTGGGGAACCCCAAAAACTGCCAACCCCGCCAACAGTCCCAACGTCGCCCCCCTCGAATAAGCGAAAGTAAAAGCCATATAGTAGATAGTAGTAAGTAGTAGGTAGCAAGTAGCTTGAAAACGGTTTTTGGCGCTAATGGCAAAATAAATGGCCGGAAAGATCAGCATTCCCAGATAGGCCGCCAACCAATTCGGTTGGCCTAAGGTGGCAAACACCCGGGCCTGGACATCCTGGACCCAACAGCCGGCATTGAACTGGTGGTACAAAATCACACAGGAAGGGGAGACTCCAAAATGTTCCGGGATAGCGTAGAGAGCCACCGCCAATCCGCTGTAGAGCGCCCATTTCACAAATTTAAGGCACTGCTCCGCTTCAAACAGCGACACTAAAGCTAAAAATAAAATGGAATACGAAATAATTGATAATAATCCGCCGTTTGAACGGGTGTAATAACCCCAAATCGAAGTGTGCGGATCAATCGAAATGATCGTCGACAGGAAATTCGCCACCAAAAAAATCAAAACAGGCACCAGCAGGGGAGTCCGCTTAACTAGAAAAGTTCGCTCCCGAATCATCCGTATCAGCCAACACCCACTGACCACCACAGTCAACAAATACACCACCATCATCTTGTTATACTCAAACAGCTCGTGGTTATACTTGGTAAACAGGAGCGGCGTCAGGAAAAATAATAGATAAAAGCAAGCCGTAATAATTTTCTGAAGCATTACCCCCCCCTTTGTCATTCCCGCGAAGGCGGGAATCTATTGACGCTTCGATCATATCAATATCCGCACATGCGATCAACTTTGGGATAGGTAACAAAAAACAGCAGCGAGGGATCGTTACAGGGATCGTTACAGGGACGGTCCTAGATTAGCTTGCCCTACCAAGCTAATTAGAGCATCTTTTCAAGAACAAAAATAGTATACGACTTAGATTGTCACAGCAACCCTTTCTAGGACCGTCCCCCCTCTAGTCCCCCCTCTACGCAGAGGAGGGGTCCCGGCTCACGCCCGCAGGAACGAGGACGGCGGGCCCACCGAAGGGGGAGGGGATACCGGCGCGGCAGGACCCGCCATAAGCTTTAACAAATCTCTCTAAACTCTATCGTCTTCAGCTCTCTTTATGCTAAACTAAACCACCATGTTTAGCTTCATCTGGCAACTTTTTTCCCACGATATCGGCATCGATTTAGGCACGGTTAATACCTTAGTTTCGGTTAAAGGCAAGGGGATTGTCATCCGCGAGCCCTCCGTCGTCGCCATCCACAAAAAAACCCGCCAACCCTTAGCCATCGGCACCGAAGCCAGACGAATGATTGGTCGCACCCCCGCCGCCATCGAAGCCATCCGCCCGCTGCGCGACGGCGTCATTTCCGACTTCGATACCACTGAAGCCATGCTTCGTCATTTCATCCAAAAAGTCCACTCCACTCCGGGCCGGTTTCCCAAACTCCCCAGGCCCCGGGTCGTCATCGGTATCCCCTCAGGCGTCACCGAAGTCGAGCGCCGGGCTGTCCAGGACGCGGCTATCTCCGCCGGCGCCCGCGAGGCCTACCTGATCGAAGAACCGATGGCTGACGCCATCGGCGCCGGATTGAACATCGAAGACCCCGAAGGCAATCTGGTCGTCGATATCGGCGGCGGCACCACCGAAATCGCTGTCATCTCAATGGGCGGAATGGTCATCGTCCGCTCCCTTCGCATTGCCGGCGACGAAATGGACCAGGACATTATCAACTACCTGCGAATGCGCTACGGCCTGATCATCGGCGAACGCACCGCCGAGGACCTCAAAATCGAACTCGGCTCAGCCTCCCCTCTTAAAACCGAAAAAGAAGCTGTTGTCCGAGGTCGCGAACTGGCCACCGGCCTGCCTAAATCCCTCAAAGTTTCAGCCACCGAAGTCCGTGAAGCCCTCTCGTCCACCATTAACGAAATCATCAACGCCATCCAGGAAGTCATCGAAGAAACACCCCCCGAGCTGCTCTCCGACATCCTTGAGCGGGGAATATTATTGACCGGTGGGGGAGCCTTACTCTCAGGTCTGGACAAACGCATCTCCGACGAAACCAAAATGCCCGTCTTCGTCGCTGATGACCCCCTCACCACTGTCGTCCGAGGCTGTGCCAAACTTCTCGAAGATTTAGACCTGCTCTCCAAAGTCCGAATCAGCGGGGGACTTAAGTAGCCCATAGTTGAGAAATTCATCTATTTTTAGTATACTAACCTAGTGACCTCTCTTGAAACCCGGCCGAACAAACTCTTGCCAATTCCACCTGCCAACTTTTGGGTAACTTCAGACAACTTTCTAAATTACCTGTTTAGCCATAAACTAGCTCGTCCAGATCATTTTGCCAGACATTTAAATCTCGCTTTCTTGACGCCCGCCATCGAGGAGCTTTATGCTAAACATCAACCGGTTTACGTTCATACCGAAGAACTACGCCAAACAGCTGCTAACTTTTTGACAGGTCAAGATGCCTCAAGCCCTGCCACCGGTATCGAAGAGACAATCGATGAATTAAGACAAAGTTTTGTCGATTTAGCCTCAAAAAAGAGACCTGGAGAAAGAATGCTAACCATGTTTTATGATCCAACTGATGATTTGATAAAATACTCCGATATCAAATTTGGCGAAATCGATCATGTCCAGAATACAACCCTAGACGTTATCAAGGATAATAAAACTCCGCTATTAGATATGCATACCCACCCTGATGATACTCTCTTTTCACCCATCGATTACGCTGTGTTACTGAATTTACTTTATAAACCCGCTGCACTCGTAAACGCCTCGCTCGTTCTATGCCCAGGATTGCAAGTTTTAGCCTTAGCAACCAACCAAACCTCGATAAAAGAAGTGCAGGAAATAAATACTATACTCGATGAATGGACACAGGAATTCACTCACAGATATTCGCTCCGGCGTAACACCTTAGAAAATAGATGGCAAACTACCGGTAGCTATCACAGTCATAAATATGTTGCTATTTTCACTAACACCAAAGATCAAATAGTCCATCTTCTGAAAGATGCAGAAACCGGTATAATCTCCCAACCAGCCGCTCTTGAATTAGCTAAAGAAGCCCAAAACCAGGGCCTCCAACAAGCCCAAACTTTAAACGAAAAATATAGTAGAGTTAATCTAAAAGCTACAGTGAAATGGGCCAATTTTATTCGCAAAACCGAAAACGAGGTTCGTCTGGATTTTGCCAGGCAAATGGGTATAAAATTATATATCTCAGCAAATATGCGAGATTTTTTACATTTCTCAGCTTAATCTCACCTTGAAACCCATCGCAACGCGTAAGTGTTCCCTCTGACATCCTGAATATTATCCATTTTCAAATCATATCTCACAATTCTGGCAGCTTCTTGATTAATATAATAAGCTCTATTAGGTGTCGAGGTCCGGCGATTCACAAAAACTGTCAAACCTTCGCCTAAAGTCGCCCCGTGGGCAATTAATTCTACTAAATCATAACCTGTGCTCAAACCTCCTACTTGAACAAACGCGAAACGATCTTTAAATTGAGGATAAAGAGCATCTAGTTGGGCAAGCGATTTTGCTCTAACAGGCGGACCAGATATCCCTCCAATCTCCATTCTATTTGTTCCATGCAAGGTCGCTCTAACAGCCGGATCGACTGTTGTATTGCCTAAAATTACAGTGTCCACAAAAGGATATTTTGCAGCTACGACTAAAGTTTCCGCCACTTGTTTAGGAGTTCGATCAGGCGAAAACTTTATCGCCAAGCTTGCTGTCAAATTATTTTTTGCCAGATACTGTGCATCTTTATCTAAAATTCGTTGTGTCGGCTCGGGATCTTGTATAGTCACAACCCCCGGCGTATTTGGTGAGCTCTTGTTACGAGATTTCTTAGCGCTGGGAATCCATAAAGTACTGACAAATGCTTGATGAAAATCTTCAATTTCAGTTCCATCTCGGAAACTCGGAGCACTAGCACTGTGATTCACCCATAGCTGTTGATCAGTCATTTTTGGATCCCTTGCTTTTCTAGCAGTTCGAGGCACACCTTCACCTGTGCCATCCCCAGGGAATCCCATTCGATTAATCATACCGTCATCGTCTGCAAGATCAAATATTCTCGGTTCGTCATTTCCTTTATATTGCCGCAAATTCATTGACCCTACCTCGACAAACCCAAGTCCAGTCGAGAGCATCGTCAAAAAAACCCGGCCGTCTTTATCAAAACCAGCTGCCAAACCAAGCGGATTGCGATACTTAAAGCCATGCAGCTCTGTTTCTAAAATTGGATCCCGGTAGGTAAAGAACCTATCCATCACCGCCCGAAGCGGGGCATTCCACTCTGTCACCCTGCCCATATATCTAATAGCCCGTCGATGCGCTTCCTCACGATTCTTCTGAGCTTCCCCACGCATCAGATACGGGTAAACTACTTTTTGGTGAACCGCATCTATAGCTTCTCTAATCATTATTGTGAAGCAATGTAAGATCTAATTTGATCATAGGTTACCTGACTCAGGCGGTTATCACTTAAATAATAATCAAGCAATTCAGATATTCGAATCGCAGAACTAACGCTTACGCCGGCATCACGTAACTTTTGCATACCACCTTGTTCCCGGTCCAAGGCCACACCAAGATGCACCAATTTTAACCCATTTACCTCCAACCCTTCTTTAAATTCAAACTTGGTATCAGCGGCAGTTATTAAATCATCCACCCCCAGTACCCTCATCCCGACTACAAAATTACCTCTAACTCTATTAGTAATATGTCTCTCATCCTCACCTTCGTATTTGTCCATATACAACTGAGGCAAACCATTAATACTAGATAAAGCAGCTGCGATCGGATCACCGGCCTTAGGAATGCCAATAACAACATTAGCAGCTTTTGACGCTTTTTCTGCATCGGCATTGATAGCTCTGGCAATAGAATCACATAAATCCGGAAAAGTTTCCGGTAACACATCCCTCTCCCTCATCGAAACATAGTAAGGAGAAAGCGGGGCGTCTGGATTCTTTTCGTGTATTTTTAATCGGAAAGCGCCGACTTTAAAAGCCCCAGAAATCCAAATTGCATCCGCCAAATTACTTTGCTCAACACTAAGTTCGGTAGGCATAAAAAATTATCTAATCTGAGAAGTCATCTCCAGTGCAGCTGTTCTCATATCCAATGCATCATAAATAGCTCTGCCGGTGATTGCATGCCATCTTTTACCTGCTGACTCGGCAAAAGGTGCGATCTCCCCGCCTTGTGCAATAAATCCCGGGGACATAAAATCATATTCTCCCTCACCAATCATATCGTCAAGTAATTGTTTGTAAATTTGCACTCTTTCTACTCGATTCCCAGGCACGACAAAACTCCTAACTCCGTTCTCCGCACCTAGTGTATACATTTCAACTAGGGCCTCATCAGCCATATAACCGCCCTCACTCCTTTTATACCGTTTATGGGTCATTTCACCACCAACCGCGACGATAATACCGACATCTTGGAGTGCTTTGATCCATGCTTCACCAGTTTCCGGGCCACTTTGAGGAAAAAGTATCGCCATATCTACCCCTGCTTCCTTACAGACTGCTGCATATTCCTTTCCAGTCTCTGGAATATCAGTTGCAGCTTTTTGATGATCGTGGATTACTTTTAACCCTACTTGATGAGCAAAGTCGACGGCTCTGGGCAGGGACATTCTGTATCCTAATGCCATGCCGGTTTTGATTGCCTCAATTCTTGGAACGCCTGCTGTAGCAGATAGTAAACGGGAATAATGCTCAACTGAAACATCAGCAGCAGGAATAACGCTTCGATCTGCCTGAATTAATCTTTCACCTGCCATACAATTGAATATAGTATTTAACTATCATCATGTCAATATCGCCAAACCCGGTCAATCTAGATCACTCTTGCGATCGAAATTGAAGCTAAAATGTGCTAAGATAAGCCCCATGCGATCCGCCACCACCGATGCCCGTGTTTTTCTGACGCTGACCTTTGTCTCGCTGTTTATCTTCCTGCTCGATAGCCTCAACATCTTTCAAATTCCCAAATCCATCCTCCAATCGCTGACTTCCCCCATCCAGTACGGACTCTACCACAGCGGTCAAACTATCGGCTCGCAGTTCCAATTTCTAATGAGGGCCCGCCGCTCCTCCCAGGAAAACTCCGCCCTCAAAAACCAACTGGCCAACGTCCTGATGGAAAACTCCAAACTCCGCTCTCAACTAGTTGATGCCCAGTCCCAGCTGGCCCAACAGCAATCGCTTGATCCGGTGACCTTTCACACCACCCCCGCCCATTCGATCGGCCTAACCCGCTATCTCCTAATCGACAAAGGTTCAAACGACGGCATCAAAGCTGATCAAATCGTGGTCTATAAAGATAGTTTTCTTGGCATTATCAAAGACGTTAGTCCCAAAAGATCAACTGTCATGCTCTCCTCAGATCCGGATTCCAAAATCGCCAGCATCGTCTCCAATATCGACGGCAAAGCCCAGGGCGTTCTCATCGGCCAGTTTGGTTCTCAATTGTTGCTTGATAAAGTTCTCCACCAGGAACCACTCTCCTTAAATGATATCGTTTATTCCCAAGGTACCGAAGGCAAACTTCCCCGCGGACTAATACTCGGTACAGTCAGCGAAATTATCGAAAAAGACAACGACGTCTTCAAACAAGCCAAAATTAAGCCTATTGTTGATATCACAGATCTCGATACGGTTTTTGTGTTGACTGATTAAGTCTACAAAAACGTCATCCCGGACTATACTTAAGATCCGGGATCCATGCCCTTAGATTCCCGCCTACGCGGGAATGACACAAAGAAAATATGATTTTATTCCTAATTTTAATCAGCCTGGCCGCCCTGCTCCAAAGCACCATTATCAACCTTAATTTATGTTTGATGACAGTCATCGCCGTCGCATTCCTACGCAAAGACGGCACCGACCTTTATATCGCTTTTTTTGGCGGGCTGATACTAGGTTTGCTCTCGGGCGTCAATATCGGCTTTTATCCAATTATTTTTCTGCTGAGTGCCAAGATCGTTCATCTGTATAAACAACTACCCATCTCCGGCAACGTTTTTTTTACCATTCCGGTGACTCTAATTTTATTGCTGATGCTGCTGCTGGCTCAGCAGATAATCCTCCGGCAAACTCCCAACTACTTCAACATCCCACTCGAAACAATCATCTTTTTTCTGATTTTTTTCTTGGCCCAATTTTTCGAAAACCGCTTCGCCCAGCCAACCGACATCAGGTTGAGGTTGAAGTAAGGATTAGTTAGCTAGGACTTAGGACCTTGTTAACTGCAATTAGTAATCTGTTCCGAACTAAGTCCTAGGTCCTAACAACTAAGTCCTAATAGTATGAAGAAATTCAAATTTGGCCAAGCTTTTTCCGAAGAAATGCTAAAAGTCAGCCGAACATACAAACATTTCGAACCCAATTTAGATAGCCAATCCTGGCAGGATTCCTTCATCGGCAAATCAACTGGTAATGATTCGCTTGATCCTACTCCGGCCGGCGATTGGAAAAAAATCTTTTTTGCCCTGATCTTGATAATCGCCTTTTCGGGCCTGTTTTTCCGTCTCTTTCACCTCCAGGTGACTGACGCCACTCGGAACCGCACCCTGGCCGACAGCAACCGGATCAAAATCCGAGCCATCCATGCCCCTCGTGGTGTCATCTACGATCGGAGCGGCAAAATTCTAGCTCAAAATGAGCCCGGTTTCCGTCTCGTCGACGACAGCGGGGTAGGGAAGACCCGCTACATCTCTCGCGATGAGGAACTGGCCATGGAAGTGAGCAACGATCCAAGTTTGTCTCGACTCGAAATCGATAACCTGCGTGCCTACCCTTTTAAAGACCTGACCGCCCATATCTTGGGTTATGTCAGCGAAATCAATGCCGACGAACTCAAGGAAAGCGAGTTCCACGACTATCGCAGCAGTGACCGGATCGGCCGGGGGGGAGTTGAGCAAATTTATGAAAAAGTTCTCCGCGGCGTTGACGGAGGTGAGGTCGTCGAGGTTGATGCCAAAGGCGATTACGTCCGGACTCTCGGTAAAACCGACCCCATCCCCGGTCAAAATCTCTATTTAAGTCTTGATATTGATCTCCAAAAAGTCACTTTTAATAATCTCAAAAATGGTATTCAAACAGCCAAAGTCTGTTGTGGCGCAGCCATTGTCCAAGACCCCCGCAATGGTCAAATCCTGGCTTTAGCCTCCATTCCCAGCTACAACCCTGATGATCTGGAAAGTGCCCTTGACCAACCAGACTTTCCCTTCCTCAATCGGGTCATCGCCGGTTCTTACCCACCTGGTTCCACTTTCAAAATCGCTACCGCTCTGGCTGGCTTAAATTCTGGTAAAATCGACGCTAACTTTTCGATTCAGGACACCGGTGTCTTAAATATCGGTCCTTACAGCTACTCCAATTGGTATTACAGTGAATATGGCCGCAAAGAAGAAGGTTTAATCAACGTTGTCCGCGCCCTAACCCGCTCCAACGACATCTATTTTTACCAACTCGGACAACTCACCGGTGAGAAAGCCATGGGTGAAGTTGCCATCAGTTTAGGGTTCGGCCAAAAACTGGGCATTGATCTACCGGGCGAGATCACCGGCCTGATCCCAACCGATGCCTGGAAACAGCAGACATTCGATCAGGTTTGGTACCCCGGAGACACTCTTCACATGGCCATTGGCCAGGGCTATGTTTTGGTCACCCCCCTCCAAATCTCTAATCTAATCTCGACAGTTGCTGCCAGCGGCCAACAATTTCCGCCGCACCTGGCCTTAAAAATCACCTCTGCAGAAGGTCGGACCCTCAAAGAATACAAATACGATCCGTCCAAAGTTAAATATAAAGACTCCGATATCAACCTGATCAAAACCGGCCTTCAACAAGTTCCACTGCCTGGTGGCACTGCCTGGCCGTTCTTCACCTTTCCCATCCAAACCGCCGGCAAAACCGGCACGGCTGAGTTTGGGCCTGCCGATAAAACCCACGCCTGGTACACCGCCTACGCTCCTGTCAACAATCCTGAAGTCTCCGTTACTGTCCTGGTCGAAGGAGGAGGTGAAGGCTCCAATGTGGCCTCGCCTGTGGCTAAAGAGATCTTTCGCTACTATTTCTCTCCCGACAAAAAAAACCTAATCAAAGACCTCTACACCACCGCCTCGGCCAGCACCGCGTCAGACGCGGCTGCCACGTTCGACAGTGGTGCCCGCCCGATCGGGGAATGATGCTCTTGACGTGAGGGTTTATAATAATTGCCGAAGATAAAAAATGTCATCACTCAAAGAGTTATTAACACCCGGTCAGCAACAAACAGATTCACCAGAACAACGAGGTGCTCTACAAGGAGTAATTGATGCCTCTCACACTCGGATCGCTGAAACTTTAACTTGGACAGAACGTCGTTTTTCTCCCCAAAAAGACCTCAGGTTCTACGCTTCATATTTTATCCTGCCTGAACACGCGGTGCTTTTGCAAATTAGTACACTGAATCCATATCGTTCACAGGTAAATATTACTATTAACGGTCGACAATACACTGGAGAAGGCATTGGATGGCAATTTCGCCTCCATGCTTTTGGAGTTGCCAAAGATCCGGGAGAATATGGAGACAACGTTTATGATTATTCCCCTAGTCAGCTCCATTTTCTAGCTGCCAAAATATCAGTTGCAACCCGGCTTCAGCCTGGGCAAGCAAGTCTTTATCACCAAGCCGAGACGATGGAAGTAATGCTCCGTTATCAGCTTGCAAAACAAAAAAAGTTAATCGCAGACCGTGACAGATGATGCCCTCCCATTTTTGCTTGCTCTTCAGTCAATCAACGGGATCGGTACGGTTAAACTCCGGAAACTGATTGACTATTTTCAAAACCCTGAGGCAGCTTGGCAGGCACGAGCAGGGGAGCTGACAGCAGCTGGTTTCAGCTCATTGGACACCGAAAAAATTATTCATGGCCGCAAACAAATTAACCCTCAGCAGTTATTTGAACAAATTTTACGCCAAAATTTAAAAATTGTCAGCTTGTTTGACTCAGATTATCCTCAAAATTTAGTCCAAATCTACGATCCACCGATAGTGCTTTTTTACCGGGGAAATTTGCCCAAAAATGAACAACCATCCATCGCCATTGTCGGCACCCGCAAAGTCACTGGCTATGGCCGGTTAGTAACCGAAAAGTTTGCAACCGAGCTGGCCGCTGCTGGACTAACCATTATCTCAGGCTTGGCTAGGGGAGTCGACTCGATTGCCCACCAGTCAACCCTAAAGGCGCAGGGTCGGACCCTAGCCGTTCTTGGAGGAGGACTAAATCAACTCTACCCACCTGAAAATCAAAATCTAGCCAACCAAATCATTGATTCCGGCGGGGCAGTCATCTCGGAATATTTTCCCGATGTATTACCTAACCCCGGCCATTTCCCGGCCCGTAACCGCATCATCGCTGGATTATCCCAGGCCGTCCTCGTCACCGAAGCAGACATCAACTCCGGCTCTCTGATTACTGCCCGCCAAGCTCTCGAAATGGGTAGAGAGATTTTCGCCATCCCCGGTCCGATTACCTCCCAACTCTCCCTCGGCACCGCCGAGCTGATTAAAAACGGAGCAACTCTGGTCACTGACCCGGCGGAAATACCGACCGCCCTACACATCGAGCCTCAAACCTCAAATTTCCAGCCTCCGGTTCTCTCCTCCACTGACCAGCAAATTCTGAGTCTCCTCCAAAACGACACTCTTCACATCGACCAAATCTGTCGCCAACTCAAGCAGCCCTCTTCACAAACCAGCGCCGCTTTAATGAAACTCGAAATCAAAGGAGTAGTCAAAAACCTGGGCGGCGGCAACTACATCTCAATCCACTGACTTGCTCTAAACAATCTCCAGTGAGACAATGAAAATATGCAGAGCCTGCCTGTTCGGCTGATCAAATTCTTCTATTTCGACTCGGTCCATTTTTTCAAAAATCTATGGAAAAACTCACTCAGGCTGGTCGAAGAGGACCTGGCTATTGAACTAATGTTACAGCTCTTGTTTGTGCCTCTTTTCCATGACTCCAGCTATGTCGGTCGGGTCTTAAGCTTTATTTTCCGCCTCTCCCGGGTGCTTATAGGCCTGTTTGCCTACGTCATTGTCACCATCATTATTTTATTAATAGCTTTAATTTGGTATTACTCTCCGATTCTTTTTTTCAGCCAGTCTCTCAAATTCGTGCCTATTGCCGTGATCAGCGGAGGAGTACTCCTATTTTTACTCGAAGTCCTGATCTACCCGGCCAAAAAAATCAAACAACTAAGTATCTCTTCGCAACTCCATTTAGCCACCAAACTAAACTTCCAAAAACTATCTTGGGACAAAATTCTGGCCAGTCCGTCAGTCAAAGAACTGATTTTCCGCCTCGAGGTCCCTGAGGAGATTTTTAACAACCTGACTTTCCAAATAGACCAACCCATGCTTGAACGCATCTTTGAACTTGCCAAACAAACAGAGGCCGACTATCTACAGGAATCTTATTTCTTCGTGGCCAATCTAGGTCTCCATCCTGAAATCAACACCGCCCTGATTAAATACCAAATCCAAACCGCTGACTTCCATCAAGCACTGACTTTCACCCAACTTCGGGACAATAAACATCGCCTGTCGTTTCTTTGGGACGATGATTTTCGAGTAAAACACCTCAAAGGCCTTAATCGTGGTTGGTTAGCCGCGCCCACTCCAGCTCTGGATAGTGTCTCGGTCGATCTGACCGCCCATGCAGCCTACTACAGTCTGGATGAATTTGTTGGCCGCCAAGCCCCAATCGAGGAGATCGTCCAAATTCTCTCCTCGGCCAATGATAAAAACGCCCTTGTGGTCGGTCCAGCCGGTTCCGGCAAATCAACCCTGGCCCAATACCTTGCCAAAATGATCATCTCCGGCGACGCTCCTGCTAGTATGGCCACCAAACGCTTGGTCCAACTCGACCTCTCCCGACTTCTCTCCGGTGTCCAAACCGAGGGTGATCTAGCCGCCAGAGTCAACGCTTTCTTTAACGAAGTCCGTTTTTTTCAAAACATCATTGTTTTCGTCGACGAAATCCAAAACTTCGGCCTGGGCGATCTCTCCAACAAACTCAACCTCTTTGGTCTAATTGAGCCCTACCTTGAGTCAGGCGACATCCAATTTCTAGCTACCTGTGATGAATCAAGCTATGAGCGAACCATCGAACAAAACTCCACCCTCTCCCGGGTTTTCACCAAAGTTGATTTTCCGCCCGCCACCGCTATCGAAACCCAAGCCTACCTCCAACACCATCTCATCACTCTCGAGCGGGGCGGCCGCCTTCTGATTACTCTTCGAGCGATTAAAGAAATCGTCACTCTCGCCCAAAAACATTTCCACGACCGCGTCCTGCCAGATAGCGCCTTTATCGTTCTCGACCAATGCCTGCAGTTACCGACCGACAAATTACCATTAATTATCAACTCCAAATCAGTCCAGCAAGTAGTCGCTAAACACTCCAAAATCCCAATCATCTCTGACAACCCAGACTCAAATCTCGAATTACTCACCCTAGGGGAGAGGCTACACCAAAAATTTATTGACCAGGAAGAGGCAGTCCAAGCCATAACGAGTACCCTCAAACGAGCCGCCACCTCGATGCGCGAAGAAACCCGCCCGATCGGTTCATTTTTGTTTATCGGCCCGACCGGGGTTGGCAAAACCGAGCTGGCCAAACTCCTCGCTCAAGAATATTTTAAAGGCAAAGGCCACTTTCTACGCCTGGACATGTCTGAATATCAAATTCAATCTAGCCTCGATCGCTTTCTTGGAAACCCAACCAGCCCCGGTCTGCTGACCGAAGAGATCGCCCATAACCCCTATACCCTGCTCCTCCTCGATGAATTTGAAAAAGCCGACCCCAAAATCCTGACTCTCTTCCTCCAAATCCTCGATGATGGCCGTTTGACCGACTTTTCAGGTAAAACTGTTGATTTTACTAACACGATCATTATTGCCACCTCCAACGCCGCCTCAGTCAGCATCGCCGAGGGCCTCAAATCCGGCAAAACCCTTCAAGACATCAGACCCTCGATCCAATATCAACTTCTCCAAATTTTCAAGCCAGAACTGCTCAACCGCTTTGACGATATCATCATGTTTAAGCCCCTCTCGCCTGAAGACCTGGACAAAGTGGTCGCTGTTAAATTAACCACCCTCAAAACTCACCTGCTTGACCAAGGCTACATCATCGATTTCTCTCCCGAGCTCGTGGCCGAACTGGCCAGAAGGGGATTTGACCCGACCCTTGGCGCCCGCCCGCTACGCCGCCTGATCCAAGACACCATCGAAGCTCGTCTGTCCAACCTGATTCTCGAACAAAAGCTCCAAAAAGGCCAATCCTTCACCCTCGACCGTACCATTTTTGACTAAAAAAACTTGACCAACGACCGGATTTGCAATATAATAGTTATAGGCTTTAATTAGTCTTAAGTTTTATGGAATGCAAAAACAATAGATTCGATCGATATAGCTATTTTTGGGATGAACATAATATTGCACCAAAAACGGCGGTTTTAGAACCTTCAATTAATAATAGGATTGCCAAGAAAGGACAGGTTGCCCTATTTGCTGCCGCAATCATTTTCGTAGCTTTAACACCAGATGCCAACAACCACCAGCTATCTCAATCTCCACCAACCGCTCCGATCACGCCAAATTCACCGTATATTGATCCCCTCCAACGCGACCATATAGTCAGCCGCACCTTCTAGCCATCTAAGCTTAGAAGCGGATGCTGCTAAATGACCTATCTCCCTATCCATATCCCGGCTGACACCTATCATCTCAGACATGAATCTCAAGTCGACTCCTTTTTCTACCCTTCGAATGCCCTGATAAGCCGGGGGTAGAAAACGCTTTAACACCGAACTATCTTTCAGCACAGATCCATATGGAGTCTCGCTTCCACGGACATCATGCGGAACCCTTGATTTATCCAATAAAAAAGTTGTTAATTCTGACCCTATATATAAATCGTCGTTTTCCCCAGATGGATAAACTTGACCTATACTTAATGTCGGCAAACTAGTTCCAGCCACCACTTGATTCCAGTTAGCGAACAGCTTGTCAGTTGACCAACCTTTATACTTTATCAAGGCGATTCTTCGCATCAATTCGGCTGCAAAACAGGTCGCCAGCCCGGTTCTTAACCGATCACTAACCTGATAATTCCCACCCAAACCATCCAAGATCGCCACGCCGAGTTCTGAATATCCCTGGGATATAACCAGCGCACTATTTGTCAGTTTATCAAGTTCAGCCAAAGCCATATTATCAGCCATTTTACCAGGCCCCCCCCTTGACAAGCAAGGTACAATTACCGGAAAGTAATTTATGCAGTTAGTTCGTGATTAGTTACTTCGTTAATTCGATGTTTCAGTTCCAACTAACCAACTAACGAATCAACCAACTAACCATAAATGAACAACCTAGTTATAGTTGAAAGTCCAACCAAAGCCCGGACCCTGACCAAATTTTTGGGCAAGGGTTATCAAATCGAAGCCTCAATGGGTCATATCCGTGATCTGCCCAAAGGCAACCTCGGCGTTGATCTGGAGGACAATTTTAACCCTCTCTACGTCATCCCGCGCGACAAACGTAAAAAGGTCAACGAGCTCAAAAAACTGGCCGCCACAGCCAAAAATCTCTGGCTGGCCACCGATCCCGACCGTGAAGGCGAGGCCATTGCCTGGCACCTGTCTTATCTGCTCACAGCTAACAGCTCACCGCCAACAGCCAAAAAAGCTTCAAAAAAAAAATGCAGCGGCAGTCAGCGGAAAGCGGTCAGCGGAAAGCATTAAACGCGTTGTCTTCCACGAAATCACCCAGGAAGCCATTGAGGAAGCCTTCAAACACCCCCGGGAACTCGATTTGCAGCTGGTTGATGCCCAGCAAGCCCGCCGCGTCCTCGACAGGCTCGTGGGATATGAACTTTCTCCTTTCCTCTGGACCAAAATCAGGTTTGGTTTGTCCGCCGGCCGCGTGCAATCGGTGGCCGTCACCTTGGTCGTCCAGCGCGAACGCGAACGCCGCGCATTCCGCCAAGGCACGTACTGGGATTTGGAAGCCGGGCTTAACCACGCAGGCAAAGAATTTCCGGCGATTTTATTTTCTTTAAACGGCAAGCGCCTCGCCACCGGTAAGGATTTTGACGAACACACCGGCAAGGTC
>CAZXEW010000053.1:0-5297 GCA_964640215.1 uncultured Gammaproteobacteria bacterium | reverse complement strand
TCCTAGTCATTCTGGCCTTTGTCCTTCTAGCCCCCACCATCTTCGCAGATAATGATGCCACGCCAAGTGCCAAAGTACAAGTTACTCATATCGCCGGGGGACTCGAAAAATTTCGCGAAAAAACCGATCTTTGGTTTGTCTTTGATCCCAAGAAAAAACTGGAAATACTCCAAAACCAATTAGAAAAACGAATGGCCGAAATTGAATACGTCGTCACCAAAAACCATTTCGATTATCTTGAAGAAACCTCATCCAGGTTTTCGACCTCCGCCGGTAAACTCACTAATTTTCAAGTCCAACACAAACTCCGTGACCAAAAACAATCAACTCTGGATCAATTTAGCAGACACCAGACAATGGTTAAACGATTCGAAGAATCAGTTGAATATGGCAGTGGTTTATGGATGTTACTTGAACACGATTTTAACGCTTTAGGGATCTACAAAAATCAGATCAATAACCTTTAACGATCACCTGATGTGTAAGGCTGACTAACTATGATTTTACTAACAATAACTTGTCCAGGAATATTAAATTCTGACAAACGCAATCCACTAATCCGAGTACCACCGGCTGGAATTGTAAATCGATAATGACGTGGGAATCCATCATAGATCGGTTTAATTTTGGCCTCGACACTCGTCTGGCCTTTGGGGTACTTATCTGTTTGCCAAAATATTTTAGCAGCCCCGGTCATTTTTAAAGATCTGAGTATTTGTTGAAAGTTATCAGCTCGCTCGACTTTAACAAATGGATTTGCCAAGTATTGATCAACCGATTTTAAATCCAATTCCGAAAAACGACTAGGTACCACCCAGATCTCTGCAACCCCTGGGGAATCACCGATCGTATCATGAACTACAAACTTAACAAACCGAGCCGAAGTTGAGTTAAAAGTCTCTACCACCAATTGGTCGTCGTTAATCCTCCTGACTGCCCTGGTCCTCTTCACTTCTTGCCAATTAGTCCCATTACTTGAAACCTCAATACTATAATCGGTGGGGGTATTACCAGGATATCCGTTTATCCAAACTAATCGATTAATTTCCTCAGTTTGGGGCAAAGTTAGAGTCAGACTAGCCTTTTTTTCAACCCACAATACCCGATCAGCTTGCCAAACACTCAAAGTGTCCTGGTCAGTCAGATGAGCGCTGATTCGATCTTGCCAGTCACTCGTTGTGCTAACAAGCACACCTTTGTAATAATTGTCCAAATAATTTTGATAATCGATCGCCAGGAGTTGTACGGTTTGACTGGCTATAGTAGCTTTATCTAATTTGTCAAAATTCGAAGCGACCAGCGGAAAAATAATCTCCGCCTCATCCAAAGCCTTAGCTGTTAATTCAAAATCAATCTCAACCGGGACAGCGCTCATCACGATTTGACTGATAGGCAGATTGATGTCTGGTTGGGAAAACGTCGTTTCACTCTTACTTGGCGCCAGTTTTACAATTGATAACGCTGGGCTTTGAACCTGCACAGTTTGAGTGGTCAGCTGTTTATTCAGGTATGCTTGGACTTGCGGACTAACATCAATCAAATCACGCCCGCTGTACCAAAAAGCCTGAACCTTCTTTGGATTGACTCGGGTTTCACTGACAGACTTTAACATCTCCTCAAATGAGCTAGCTAACACAAAATCATAACGGTCAATCCCGTAACGCCAGGCAAACGAAGTGCTGTCAGGCATCATCGCAGCTGAAATAGCATCCTTATATTGCTCAAGTGCCTGAGGTGCAATATCAAAATACAAAATGTCGCCTTTACTAATAGTTGGTAAAAAAAGCTTGAGTTGATCATAAAATTCCCTAGTCGGATAACTTCTAGATGCGACTACTCGATGTTGATACATAACATTATTTATCAAATTTCCCAACACTAAGATTACTAAAAATACTTTGCCTATTTTTCCTACTAAAGATTTACTATTAAGTGACACAAAGACAATTCCTAATATTCCAACCAAGGCCACAAAAGAATGCGCTAAATACCGATTCATTGTTTCGTAGGCAACTGTCGGATAGTAGGCCGAATAGGCTGCAATATTAGCTAGCAACCAAACCCACAAAAACAAAAATTCACGTCGGTAATGCTTCAAAATAGTCGCTGCTGCCAAAACTATTATTAAACTAACCATCCCCAAGCCAGCTACGAAAACTTGATCGCTGCTAATATTTAGTAACGGATTATGAAATATATTCCCAGAAATCAATAACATCGCCAAACTCAGCAAAGAAAATATCGCTGTCCATATAAGGCGATGTCTTCTTTTCAAAAATAGACGATAAAAACAGATCACTATCAGGCTAAACAAAACAGTCGGCAGAATTGGTAACCTCAACTTAACCAGTAAATTGGTCATCCAATCAGGGATAATTAGATTGGCTAAAGAGCCAAAGAATCCATAAAGCTGATAAAACTGACCATGCATCAGTGATGCAACGAATGTTTTTACCTCACCACTTCTTTGATCTCCTCCGGCTATAAAAGTCCTGTAGAAAACAAACAGAAACGGGATCAAACGCAAAACCGAGTAAAATAATGATCTAAAGATAGGTTTTCGAAATCCCAAAAATATTAACTCAAAAGCGACCATGACTACAAAGAAATAATGCATTCTAGCCACCCCCAGCTCTAGGGCTAAGGCAAAAAGTAAAAAAGCACTGATATAGAAAATTAACCGACTTTTTTTAAAGTACAACCAGTAAGCAGCTATACATAGACTCGCTAGAATAATACTTATACTCGTAGTAGCACTATTAGCCATCCTCCAAAAGCTATCCGAGGTAATATAACCTGCCGCGTAAAATATCCCCGCCACCCTCCCAGCTTTCTCACCTAAAATTAAGGAAAATACCTTATATATTGTAAGGGTCGCAATTATATAGAGCAGTAACATTAAACCAAAATATCCAACCGTATTGAATCCAAACAACCAATAGACCGGGATAAACGGAGTCGCTGCATACTTGTAAACACCCGAGCCAAAAGGTCCTGCCCCAAAATATCCGGGCGCTTCCTGGATATGGGCTAATTTAAAAAACAATGCTTGGTCATCCTGCCAAACATTCATCTGCAACATCTGGCCAAAAGAAACAAGCACCACCAAAACCAAAAGTAGCATGAATTTCTTTTTCATTGCCGATATTTAGTTCTATACCACAAGCCAACCATCCCAACAAGTGTCTTAAGTATCACTTTCGGGTTTGCTCCCTTAGCCTGCCCACCTTGTCTCAATCGCCAGTGGATTGGCACCTCCGCAAATTTACTTTTTTTTAGCGCCTTACTAATCAGTTCTGGTAAAAATAAAGCGCTCCGATCATCAGATTGGATCGAAATATCATCCAAAATCGTCCGTCGCCACATTGAGACCGTCGAAATCTCTTTAAACTTAATGTCAAACATTACCCGACAGAGCAAATGAAACAGTTTGCTGTTAAATCCGCGGACCAAACCATAATCCCTTTCAACCCTGTAGCCAATAGCAACATCAAACCCTCGAATTGCCTCCCAAAACAGCTTCAACTCCTCAAAGTTAAACTGGCCGTCTGCTGGCGCCAAAAACACAAAATCTTTACTGGCACTCTTAAAACTAGTCTTCATCGCCCCGGTAAACCCTTTGTTCACTTGATGATGAACCACCCGAATACGTTTATTTTTTCGGGCCAGCGAATTAGCGATTGATTTAGTCCGATCAGATGATCCATCATTAATGATCACCACTTCGTAATCAGATAGCAACTTCCGAAGAAACCCTACTGCCTCTTTGACCACTTTTGCGAGAGTCTGTTCTTCATTGAAAGCCGGAATCACGACCGACAAGGATGCCTTCGCTAAACCTTTTAGAAACTTCTTGCTTGATCCTATAATTTTGGCCGGCACTCCAACTACTAAAGAGTAGGGCGGAATTCGCATCCCTTCCTTGACCACACAACCAGCTCCAATCACACTGTGATGCCCGATCTTGGCACCTCGCAAAATTACCGCATTAGTACCAATAAAACAAAATTCACCAATTGTCACATCTGAGCTATCAATCCCCGAAAATTGCTTTTCAGAAATACACCGCCTGACTGTCGAATGGGTCATGATCTTGACACCACTTGAGACATCTGTTCCCCTACCGATCTTGAGTGGTGCATAAAGGGCATCAATTAAACAAAACGCCCCAATCCAAACCCGCTCACCTATCTCTGGTTGACCCAATATCCAAGCATGCTTGTTATAATTATTATCGGGCAAGCCATGATCAAAAATCGGCTCGTCCATTTCTAAGGTGCCATCGCTAAAATATTCTCGATCACGAAATCCTGTTCAGTTTTTTTCATTTGGGGAAAAAGCGGAATTGTCATAGTTTCCCGATTGGCCGCTTCGGTATACGGCAAGAATACTTTTCCAAATAAGTTAATATATCCTATCTCAAGATGAGCTGCCATCACCCCTACTCGCGTAGCTACTCCGACGTTTAGTAATTTTTGCATTAAACCATCCCTGCTAATCAATTTATTGGATTTTAGCCGAATCACATATGATTGAAAATTATGAACATACCCCTCCGGCACAAATGGCGGGATTATCAGCTCGCTATTAACAAACTTGCTGGTGTAGCGACTAGCCAAACTTGCTCTTTTTTCAAGCAAGATAGGTAATTTTTTCATTTGCTCGACGCCAACCGCCGCTTGAATATCCGACATTCTAAAATTAAACCCAATCACTGGATACCTCTCATGGACAATTTTGCTTGATTTATGTCGGGCTACATCCGATATCGACATACCGTGATGTCGTAACATCCGCAATTTCTTAGCCCAGGCGGCGTTATTGGTCAAAATCATTCCACCCTCGCCAGTCGTGACGGTTTTTCTAGGATGAAAACTAAAACATGACAGCTCGCCAAAACTACCAATTCTACGACCATTAATGCTACTCCCCAAAGCACAAGCGCTATCCTCAATGACGTGCAATTTATATTTTTTGGCAATTTTTAAGATCGAAATCATATCGCAAGGTAGCCCAACTTGATCAACCGGAATGATGGCTTTCGTTTTCTTGGTGATCGCCTCCTCGATTTTAACAGGATCAATATTGTAGGTTTTAGGGTCAATATCCACAAAAACCGGCTTGGCTCCAACATGAACAACCACATTGGCGGTGGCGATAAACGAAAATGATGGAACTATTACTTCATCTCCCTCTCCGATCCCCAGCAGATGTAAACTTAAAAAAAGAGCCGTTGTGGCAGAGGTAGTCGCTACCCCGTATTTGGCCCCGGTAAACTGACAAACAGCATCTTCAAA
>CAZXEW010000052.1:0-4565 GCA_964640215.1 uncultured Gammaproteobacteria bacterium | reverse complement strand
CCTTGAAAAAACCGGGACGTTTTAAACTAATTCTTTGAGAGTGGAAGCGACGTAATGGATCTGTTCTTCGGTGATATGCGGGAACATCGGCAAAGAGAGGATCTCGGAGGAGACCTTTTCCGCGACGGGGAAGTCCCCCTTTTTATACTTAAGCTCTTGATACGCTTCCTGCAAATGAAGCGGGATCGGATAATGAATAAGGACCCCGATCTTTTTATCCTGCATGCCCTGACAGACACGGTCACGATCTTTAAGACGCACGGCATAAGTCTGATAAACATGACTGCGGTCCGAAAGCGACACTGGCGTCACAACCCCTTTTAAGCCTTTCAGTTCCCTTTCATACGCCCGGGCCATTTTCGCGCGCATCGCGTTCCATTCATCGAGCCGCTTAAGCTTGGCCGTTAAAATGACCGCCTGCACGGTATCCAGCCGTGAGTTGTAACCTTTGATCTTATGCTCATAACGTCCTTTGCGGCCGTAATCGCGCAGCATCATGGACTTTTCATAAATTTTGTCGTCGCTGGTGACGATCATGCCGCCGTCGCCGAAAGCGCCCAAACTCTTTGTTGGATAGAACGAAAAGCACGCGACGTCCCCCAAAGAACCGATGCGCTTCTCCTTATACCGCGCCCCGTGCGCCTGGGCCGCGTCCTCAACGACTTTGAGCTTATGCTCTTTGGCGATCTTTAAAATTTCGTCCATATTGGCGCTTTGCCCGTAAATATGGACCGGGATGATCGCTTTGGTCTTTTTGGTAATGGCCTTCTTTAACGCTTTCGGGTCGATATTGTAAGTGTCCGACTCAATATCCACAAAAACCGGCTTGGCCCCGACCTGAATTACCACGTTAGCTGTAGCAATAAACGAAAAAGATGGCACTATCACTTCATCTCCAACCCCTATCTCTAACAGATGTAAACTTAAAAACAAAGCGGTTGTGGCAGAAGTAGTCGCCACTCCATATTTAGCACCGGTAAATTGGCAAACCGCCTCTTCAAATTCGGCCACTTTCGGCCCTTGTGTCACCCAACCTGAGCGTAGAACCTGCACCACTGCCCTCTCTTCATCCTTATCAAAGTAAGGCCTAGTTATGGGTATTTTCATAAGCCTGCTTGGAGCGGGTTAAACTATGCCAATCCACTAACTTTACTAAACCTTTTTCTAAATCAGTTTTAGCTACAAAGTGCAAGTCTTTTTTGGCTTTTTTGGGATCTGACTGTCGACGTGTCACATGTGTTGCCACTCGTGCCTCCTGGAAAATCGGTTTTAATTTAGAATTGGTGACTTTCAGAAGCAGTTTTAGTAGCTGTTTTAGATTAGTCTCAACCCCGGTCCCGACATTATAAAAACCCTCGTTAACTGGACTATTTAGCCCCCGAATTGTGGCATCAGCTACATCCTCAACATAAATAAAATCCATTGACTGCTTTCCATCACCAAAGATAATCGGTGGCAGGCCTTCCTTAATCCGATCCAACCAGCGAATCATTACCTCGGTATAAACTCCATAAATGTCCATTCTCGGGCCGTAGACGTTAAACGGCCGTAGCGACACAAAGTTTAGTCCATACATCTTTCGAAAAGCCTTGGCCATTTGCTCGTTGGCAATCTTGGCAGCGCCGTAAGCCGTAAAGTTATTGTAGGGATGTGCTTCGTCCATTGGTAAATGGACTGGCTCGCCATAAACCGATGCTGAAGAATTAAAGATTAGCTTTTTAACTTTATGTTTAACACAGGCTTCAAAAACGTTGAAGGTGCCACCCACCAAAACCTCATTGCACAGCCGCGGATCCTCCGCACACTGTGTAATCCTGATCGCCGCTTCATGAATCACATAATCAGCCCCCTTAATTAATTTATCCACCTGACCTGCGTCACGAATATCTCCTTCAATAACTTTAACTTTCTTACTTTTTAAGGCCTCCTCTAGATTTGCCCAGGTCCCCCTTGAGAAATTATCAAAAACGACAATCCGTCCAACCCGGTCCTTAAACTCCTTGAGTAAGTAATCAACCACCCAAGAACCGATCAGACCAGCTCCACCGGTGACCACTATTTTTTCGATATTTGAACTACCTCTGTTATTTTTCATTTGTTTGCTGAAAAAAGGACCGAATCAATTTAGCGATTCCAACCACTTCTGCCTTTTTCAGCTCTGGAAAAATGGGTAAGGACAAAATTTCTCCTGCAAATTTTTCACTGATCGGGAAGCTACCTTTGGGATAGTTTAATTTCTTTGTTGACTTTTGTAAATGGACCGGTAAGGGATAATGAATTCCTCCAAAAACTCCATTTTCTCGCAAATATTGGAGCAGGCGATCTCGCTTGGTTGTCCTAATCACATAAACATGATAATTCGATTCACATTCCTCAAGCAACTGGGGCAATGTCACCGGCAAGTCGGCCAGCTGCTGATTATACAATTTGGCTATCTCTCGCCGATTAGCATTCCAGCTATCAAGTCTTCTTAATTTGACAGATAGCACCGCGGCATGAATTGTATCCAACCGACTGTTATAACCAAACAGATCATGTCGGTATTTTTTTGTTTGACCGACATCACGCATCGCCTTGAGTTTTTGGGCCAACTTTCGGTTGTTGGTTGTCAAGGCTCCTCCATCTCCGGCGGCTCCTAAATTTTTTCCCGGATAAAAAGAAAATGCCGCTAGATCTCCAAAGGAGCCACATCTGCGACCCTTGAAGCGTGATCCATGCGCCTGACAAGCATCCTCGAGAATATATAGCTGATGTTTTTTGGCAATTTGGATTATTTTATCCATCTGTGCCGGAATTCCAAATAAATGAACTGGAATAATGACTTTGGTTTTGGAGTTAATCGCTTTTTCAATATTTTGGGGGTCTATTTGGTAAGTTCGAGGATCAATATCGACTAGTACTGGTCTGGCTCCAAGTGCCATTATCGGAAAGACTGTTGAAATAAAAGTATTGGCCACAGTGATCACCTCGTCCCCCGGGCCGACCCCTAGAGCGTCTAATCCAAGAAGTAGTGCATCCGAGCCTGAAGCCACTCCGACACAATATTTTGTACCACAATATTTGGCGAAAGCCTCTTCAAACTCCGCCACCTGCTGCCCCAAGATAAAATTTCCCTTGGCTAGCACCTCTAAAACAGCCTGATCAATCTCAGGTTTTAGACTTTGATACTGCTGTTTTAAATCAATTAATGGGACATTCATTTCTCCCCAATCAGCCTGATGACCCGACCTGGATTGCCAACCACAATTGAGCGAGCGGGGACATCTTTAGTTATGACTGCTCCTGCCCCAATAATCGCACTCTCACCGATTATCACACCTGGCAAAACCGTCACATTACTACCGATTGTTGCTCCTTTTTTGACAAGAGTAGTCAGCAAAGTCCAATCGCTGCTTGTCTGCAGTTTCCCATCTTTACTCGTAGCTCTAGGATATTTATCATTGGTGAACATTACCCCATGTCCAATAAATACCTCATCCTCAATTGTGACACCCTCACAAATGAAAGTGTGTGATTCTATCTTACATTTATCGCCAACTACCACCCCTTTTTGGATTTCTACAAAACTACCAATCCTAGTGTCATCTCCAATTTCACAACCATAAAGATTTACCATATTGCGGTGGAAAATTTTTATATTCTGGCCTAGCTTGACATCTTTTGAAACTGCCATTACAGAGTAACCTTTCGACCAGACCTCATCGATTTTGTCGATGCTTCTAAAATCTCCATTATATTTAATGGAAAACTTCCGCCGCTTTTGATCTCTTTTTTGTATTTTTGTGTCATGGCCGTCACATAAGTATTAATTAACATTCCCAGCGGTTCAATAATATCTATTTTAGGCAACCAGACATCCCCTGAGCGATAATTAACTTTTATTTGCTCGGCCAACTGATCAGTCACATTCATGACTACCCCTTTGTCGTAAACTTTGACTTTTTCAGCCTGTTCTGTGTCGTCATACATAACCATTTTCTTAGTTCCGACGATTAACATTCTCCGAATTTTCAGCGGTGATAACCAACTAACGTGAATGTGAGCCATAATATCTTGAGGATATTGGGCGATGATGTAGGCCACATCTTCCTGGTTATTATAATGGGCTTTACCTGTAGCATTAATCGATTGGACTTTAGCATCGAGCAGAAATTGAATAATCGAAAAATCATGAGAGGCCAGGTCAAATACCGCATTGACATCAGATTGGAACAAACCTAAGTTTGCCCTGACTGAGTCAATATATAATATTTTGCCCAACGACCCCTTTTTGATTAAATTTCTGATCTTTATGACCGCGTCATTAAACAAAAAAGTATGATCAACCATGACTATTTTTTTTAAGCTTGCGCCTAGCACCACCAGCTGTTTAGCTTCATCAAAACTCATCGTCATCGGTTTTTCAATCAACACATGCTTACCAGCTCTCAAGGCCTTTTGAGCCAGCGAAAAATGAGTTCGAGTTGGAGTTGCAATAATCACACCGTCATCTCCCTTGTCATTCATCACCAAATCAATATCCGTTGTAATTGCGACCGATGGTTATCTTTTTTTAGCATCCTTGA
>CAZXEW010000051.1:0-10978 GCA_964640215.1 uncultured Gammaproteobacteria bacterium | reverse complement strand
CCACTGGTAACCCTGGACCGCGGCGATGTTGGACTTTTGAATGACTTTAGGATCAAGGGAGCCGTTGGTCAGTTTGAAGTACTTTAAAAACTGAGTGATGGAGTCTGGATAGGGAATGAAGTCAGCATCGAAAACGATGATGAACTCGGTTTTGGGGTTTTGATGCTGGAGGGCGAAATTGAGGGCGCCGCCTTTGAAACCCTGGCGGTTGTCCCGATGGATGATCTTGACCCGGGGATGATTTTCCCACTTCTTAAGAATCTCCAAGGTTTCATCGTTTGAGTCATCTGCTAAGACTACTTCGTAGTTTTCGTAGTCCATCGAAGTGGCAGCAGTTAGCAACCGGTCAATGACTTTACGCTCGTTGTAGGTGGCAAGCTGAATTGAAACAAAGGGTTTACGATCAAGGGTAACTTTAGAAAGATCAGGGTAGAGACCTTGGCCTGGCTGATAGGGAATATTGCTTGGTTTTTTTGATGAGATGAGGTGGTGAAGCCTTGAGACAAAGGAAGGATTGGCTTTATCCCCTATCCCAGGCAATCCTTCGGCCAGACGACGGGAGAAAGATAGGACCATAGCGATGGTAAAGTAGTACTTCATTGAATAAAGGAAGAAGAACATACCGAAGGTCAGTGAGATGAGAGAGAAGACCATGCCGATGGAAAGAGCCAGTGAGGGGGCGGTCACCAGCATCCTTACTAGAGCAAAGCCGCCAACCAAAACCAACCCGCCAAACAATCCAAAGGAGATACCGAAAGAGGCTTTGACAATTCTTTGACGGGTAGACTCTTCCTGATTGCCCAAGTAAGACAGAGCTGATTGGAAAACTCCGAAGAAGCGGGAAGAGAAGGTGGGTTTGTTAAGAGTCTGGGAGTAATTTAGCCGTTGTTCAAAAGTATTGAGGTTATGGCGGCGAAGTACGTTTTGGACACCGTGATTGCTTAAAATCGGCCTTCCGCCAATCTGAGGCAGTGCCCAAACCAGTCGGTGTGATGAAAGCTCAGGATAAAGACGAACAGCGTCTAGAACTGCCTCTTCATACTCCGGCGAAGCCTGCATATAATAACGATCGATTTGAGGTTGTTTATCCCATAAAGCCTCCAGCTTGTGGCCTTCTGGAGCCTCTTCGAAACGATTCAGCCAGCGGTAGAAAATGGTCCTGGAGACTCCATAAAGATTACAGACTTTCGAAACAGCCTCCCCGGCTTTGACCCGCTCGATCATTTCCTGGCGCTGTTGAGGATTGAGGTTTTTATCATCATCAGGGATAAACTCTTTGTAGCTGCGATAGACTTTGTCAGGCTCAGATTTGGGCATTAATTTTTTGAGATTGTCCGGGTTGGCTTGAAATTGTTGCCGATGGCTAATATTGGCCAAACCATACCTTTCTAGAACATTTTGAACACCGTGGTGGCTAACCAGAGGTTTTCCTTGGGGAGTTTTGGGGAGGTTCTCGACAATATTGGCTACCCCCCACTCTGGATGATCACGAATAACCTTAAATATATGGAAGATATTGTCGAGAGAAACCTGCCTGCTAGACGGCTGGTGGTTGATGGTCGTGGAGTCAGGTCGAGTACGGGCGGTATCCTGGATTTCTCTATACCTATTGATCCATCTGTATAGAAGAGTTCGCGAAATACCATATTCCTTAGATAAAGTACTGATACTTTCGCCATTTAAGGCTCTTTGGATTAATTTGAGCCTATTTTGGGCAGTTATTTGGGTGGACATTATCAAAACAAACCAAAATATCCCTTTGTTAACACTTCTTGGATATTCTAGCCTCGTTTTCTATGTTAACACCAGGTGGGTACACCCTGTCAAGATACCTAAACTGAGCTGTTTATCTATTAATAAGCTCTAAGAGGGCCATTTTAGGCTAAAAAGGAGGTTTTTTGGGCGATTATTTACTAGGGGCTTGTAATTTACTTAGCTAATTTAGTGGTACTTAGACCGGCTGAAATGGTACTAAATACTAATGAGCTACTTTATTGTTCAATATATGCCTGTTGTATCAGTACTATTTTATAAATTTGCAAAAGGATGAATTTTTCTTATCTTTTTTTCTTCATCTATATAGACACACCTACGTCTAAATAGGAAATATTATCTGCTTTTTTAGTCGTTAGTAATATTTTACATATAGTATGTTTTTTGTAGTTAATATCTTAAATCTTATTTTAGGTATATAGCTGTACCCTAAATTCTCATATATTAACCTTTTCAGATGTTCTATTAATTATATTCTTTATATAATAAAAAAAAGACTTAATTCTGATTAGATTTTCATCTGCAAACTCTTGACATCAGTAATATCATAATATATACTAAATTTACTTCATTAAATCACTTATGGCTTCAAATGACCATGTTTTTACTATCTCGACCGCAGCTATGCTACTTGAACTGCATCCCAGAACTTTGATGTTATATGAAAGGTCGAAATTAATATCCCCTTTTCGAACTGCGACGAACCGGAGGATGTTTTCGTTAAGGAATTTGGAGGAGTTTCAGTTTATAAAATTTCTAACGCAGGTTAAAAGAGTTAATTTAAGCGGTGTTAAGGCTGTTTTGGATGCTATCGAGTCAGCATCTAAAGATGGGATTGATCTGAAAACTCGTCTTTATCCAGATTTTGAAGTTAGAAAGTTAGTGTAGACTGTTAGCATTGAGAATATATATCAATATATAAATTAGTATATCTATGTTATATCTTTTTTTTGATATATTAAGATATATATACGCTATATTGGATTAGTTCACTCCTTTGCTTGGTAAATAGCCTTTTTTATTTATTGATTCCTTTTTTTTAAGTACTTTGTTGATGTTGGTTTTGGTTATTTGGGAATAGAATGTAGTCTGGAGATTATTTTTTTGTTTTTTGTCGGATAATGAAAGCGCCAACATTATTCCTAAATAAAACCCGACGGTAAAGAGTCCAAGATATAGCAACATAGGCTTGTATTTATTGTCCAATTATATGCTTAATTAGGTTGTTGTCAAGCCTCGAAGCTCAATATTTGAGTATATTTAGTAGGTAGAGATTTTAGAGTTTGTTTGTCGGCACAGCGGTAACGATGAGTCGGCGCAGATCGAAGGTGCCATCGCAGGTATAGAGGGTGAGCTGGTTAGCGCTGGATAGAATTGCGTTTATGTCTGTAGGGAGCACGTTATGTTTGTCGGTAACTATGTAGAAATATTGTTTGCCGTTTTGTTCGAGGGTGATTTCATCCCCAATGGTGATGTTTTTGAGGCTACCGAAGAGCTGAGGGCGGTTGTGCGCATAGAGAATGACGTTGCCGCGGCCGGCGGTGGCAGAGGTTGACAGCCAGGAAACTTTATCATCGAAGAGTGTCCAGACATTGCCGGAAATAACTGCCCTGGAGATCGGCAGATGGAGATCGATCGAGGGAATAGTGATGGTTTCAGGGGGGTTAAGAGCTTCACTGATGTTGAAACTGGTCGGTACAGGGCTGATCAGCTCCTCTGCCAGGGCTTTTTTGGGTGCCAATAAACCAGATGGAAAGAAACGGATCGATAAAAGTGAGATGATCGCCGCTGTCATCCCAAAGATGATTAATTGGAGCCAGAATTCACTCTTGATCATGACTGCGGACGACTTTTAAGCCCAGGAGAAGGACGAGTAAGCCAATGGAGGCGACGAAGAACCACTTAGGGAGGTCTTTTTCAGCGCCGGTTGAGCCTAGTTCGGTGGCAGCTCCGAGGACTTGACCGCTGGGAGAGACACTCGGGCTGGGTGAGGGGGAAGCAGTCGTGGAGCCAGCTGGGGCTGTTGTAGCTGAGGGGGAAGGTGAAGCTGAAGGAGAAGGGCTATCAGAGGGTGAGGGCGACGGGGTGGGGGTGGGGCTGGGGCTAGCGGTGGCTGAGGGAGAGGGCGAGGCTGAATCACTTGGAGACGGGCTGGGAGTTTGGGCTAGAGCTGAGGTGGCGACTAAGGGGTGGGTGGCTAGGAAGGCGACAAGCAGACCGGTTGTGAGCAGAAATTTCATAGTTTTAGCTTAAACGATTGGCTAGAAGAATGCAACTTTTTACTTCTGGCCTAAGATGACCTCACCATCGGCGGGGTCGCTGTCTTTGAGTGTGCCCGAGGCAGAGGCGTTAAAGTCGCTGCCAAGATCTTGGACCAGTTGATCGCCGAGTCCAGTCGAGGCGGATTTGGTCCGGACCACGGAGTTGGTGAAGGCTGAGTTGGTGGCGTTGCCGGTCCGATCAATGGAATAGCCAAGGCCTTTGAGTTGGTCAGAGATGGTACCGGCCAGGCCGCTTTGGGAGGTGCCGTTGAGGACCCGGATCTTGAATTTTGAACGATCGAGCGGGATTGGGGTCGGTGAAGGTGACGGAGTAGGTTCAGGGGTGCTGGTTGGTTCGGGAGTAGGTGCAGGTGAGCCTGATTTAAAGGTATTTTTGAGGAAATAGACTGAACCACCAATGACGAGCAGGCCGATGATGGCCAGAACTAATAGATGGATTTTTTTACCACCCTGAGACTGCCCGCCGACGGTGTATTCGAAGGGCTTGGTGTTGAAATTGCCGGCATGGCGGGCTTGGAGGCCGCTTAAGTTTTCAGTTTGACTTGGACCAGCCTGTCCAGAGGAGGGTTTGATGCGGTGGATGTCAAAATCGTCGTCTGGATTGTGGGAGAGATCTTCTTCAGGGTGCTCGGAGGCGAGGTCTTCGAAGTTATGTTCGAGAGGTTGACTGGTTTCAGTCTGGTCAGGAGAACTGGCTGATGGGTGGTTGCCGAGATTGAAAGTGGGCTCTTTGGGGGGTTCGGGATTTTCGGGGGATTTTGGGTGGTTATTGGCAGTGTCATCGTCGTTGTCTTGATCATCGTCGGAACCAAAGACTTGGCTTTTTTGGGGAGGAGTGTCGTTTTCAGTGACACCGGGTTTATCGTCAAGATCTTTAGGAGCTTTGTCCGATTCGGGATCATCGTCATTTTTTCTGGAAACTGCTTCGTCTTTGGTATCTTCAGCCTCGTCATCATCTTTTTGGGTGGAATCCTGGTTCGATAACTCTTTAGTCAGTTCTTTAGCGGTTTTGATATGGCGGGCGGGAGTTTCAGGGGCTTGATTTTCGGCTGGTGACTCCTCTTCTTCTTCTTTATCGGCTTCAGCGTGTTCTTTGAGAGCTTCAAGGATGTCGTCAATGGATTTGTATTTGGGAGAGGCAGCTTTGGTGTCAGCCATGATTACTTTATTGTATCTTGTTTGGCGGATTTTGCAAATTTTATGACTATCAAGAAGAACTAACATCTCGTCATGTCCTCCCAAAAAAGCGTTCGCGCCAACTGTACTTAGATTAGGTTAATCTCACGCTCACTCATGATTCGACAATGCCATCTCAGTAGATATTTCCATGCCTACGGTATCTCAATTGTCTCCTCAAAGTTTTTTGGAAGTACACGACTTCGGTATTAATTCTTCAAAAGACAGGTGGGGATTTGCAAGGTGTGTGAGTCTTCTATTTGAAAACTAGCTGGGCGGCTTGGGTGAGGGTGCGGGCGGAAGAAGGTGAGATGATATGGGTGTAACCGAGTTTTTTGGCTTCATTGGAGCGCTTGTCGAGGCCTCTAACGGGGCGGATTTCGCCGAGCAGGCCGACTTCACCGATAAAAACGGTTTTGGCGGGGACGGTTTTGTCCTTTAGCGAGGAGATAATAGCCATTGCGATACCCAGATCGGCAGCCGGTTCGCTGACTTTTAAGCCGCCGGTGACATTGACAAAGATATCCTGGTCAAACAGCGGCAGGTTGAGGCGTTTGGCCAGGACGGCTACCAGCAGTTGGAGGCGGTTGTTGTCGACACCGGTGCCGACCCGACGAGGAACTGGCAGGTAACTTTTGGTGACCAGGGCTTGGATTTCGATCAGAAGCGGGCGCTGACCGTTCATGGTGCTGATAACGACTGAGCCGGGCGAGTCTATTTTGTCTTCAATAAAAATTCCGGAGGGATTTGTAACCTCTTTTAGGCCATATTCTTCCATTTCAAAGATACCAACCTCATCGGTAGCGCCAAAGCGGTTTTTGTTGGTCCGTAAAATCCGAAAATTACTGAGCGGGTCGCCTTCTAAGGTCAAAACGGCATCGACTAAATGCTCGAGGGTTTTAGGGCCGGCGATAGAGCCTTCTTTAGTGATGTGGCCGACCAAAAAAATGGGGATGTGGTTGCGCTTAGCGGTAAGCTGTAAGCGGTGAGCAGTTTCCCGGACCTGACCGATTGAGCCTGGAGCTGAGTTTAAGTCTTGTGTTTGGATTGTCTGGATAGAATCAACGATCACTAACGAGGGTTTTATTTGTTCAATAGTGGCTGTTATGGTATCTACATCAACCTCATTTAGTATTTTAAAGTCAGCGTTTGGTTTAATTCGGTCGGCTCGAATTTTTATTTGGCGGTCTGACTCTTCACCGGCCACGTAGAGGACGCCCTGTGAGCTGTGAGCGGTTTGTGGTGAGCTGAGATTGATCGCTAACTGGGTTAGTAATGTCGATTTACCGATGCCTGGTTCTCCGGAGATTAAGACGATTGAACCTGCGACTACTCCTCCGCCCAAAACACGGTCAAATTCGCCGATATGAGTCGTTAGTCGGTGGTCATTAGTCTGTAGCACATCTTTTAGGGCAATAACTTGTCCGGGTGAGTGTTTCTTCGACTGGCGGAGGCTAGTTGAGGACGATTGAGCGGTAACCTGCTCGACCAATGAGCCCCAGGTGCCGCACTCCGGGCATTTGCCATAGAACTGCGATGATTGAAAGCCGCATTGCTGACAGGTGAACACTGAGGAGACTTTCGGCATGTTTCGGGAATTATACATCATTGCGAAGAGGGGTGGTTACTTCGTATGATATTAGTATGAATCCTCAGTTGAAGCTGTTGTTTGCGGCTAATTCGATTATTACATTAGCGGGAACGATGATACTACCGATTTACGCCCTGTTCATTGAAGAGGCAGGTGGTGGGGTTGAGATGGCTGGAATATTGTTTGGAGTGACTTTTATTAGTGCCTCGATTGCCGAAATTGCAGTTATTAGATTTAAAGATCGGCCTGGTTTGAATCTTAAATTGTTGAAGATAAACTTTATTATGAGGGGACTCTCATGGCTAGTTTTGGCTTTCGTAAGTACTATTCCGGTGATTTTGGTGGCCCAAATTATCATTGGAGCCTGCTCGGCATTTGGAAGTCCGGCTTTCAATTCACTAGTATCCGAGCACCTGGATGGGCAGAAACATATTCGCGAATGGGGTATGTGGGAGTTGGTTTATAATCCGTCTGTAGCAATCGGCAGCGTGGCGGGTGGGTTTATTGTGGCCAGCTGGGGTTTTGGACCGTTATTTATTGCCATGTCTGCTCTGGCGTTTATCTCCGCCGCATTACTGATTAATTACCGCCGTTCGTCCACAATGTAATCTTTATTGACAACGTATGACGTTTTGAGGTAAAATCGTTATACCATGTCAAACATGGCTAAGTGATGCAACAAGTGACTGTTGGGACTAAATATCAGATAGTTATCCCTAAAGAGGTACGTAGAAAAATTAAGGGACTGCAGCCTGGTTCTAAAGTTTCTGTCTATCAATCGGGGGAAAATACTTTATCCGTTGATCTCAATCCCCAAGATTGGGTGAAACGTAATGCTGGTCTGATGAAAGATGCCTGGAAAGGAATAGATACTACTAAGTATCTTAAAAAGTTACGCAGTGAGTGGGATCGTAAATATTAAATCTGCTTGTTTAGACACCAGTATATTCATTTACTTTTATGAAAATAATGCTGAGTTTGAAGAGTTTTGTCGCCCGATATTTCAAAGAATAGCGGAGCGGAAGTTGGTCGCAAGTACCAGCATTATTACGATAACTGAGTTATTTTCAGCACCATTTGTGAAAAATCAAGATCAAATAATGTCCAGCCTCGACTCGCTCGCTAGTTTGGCAGTAGTCGAGATTGATCGTTCACTTGCCTTGGAAGCGGCCAGAATCAGGCGAGAAAATCATCTAAAATTAGGGGATGCGTTGCAACTGGCCACTGCTCTCGCCTCTGGGGCTGAAGTTTTTATCACCAATGATAAAGATTTGAAGAAATTTAAGGAACTGCCGGTTTTATTGATTTCTGAACTTTAAATTACTTGTATATGAGCCCCTCAGTCGAGGTGAGGAAGGGCGTGAGTAAGATGCGGCGTTTGTTGGAGTCGACGGTGTCGACCAGGAAATTGGTGGTCTGGCCGACCTCGTAGCTGACGGATGGATCCATTTTAGCGGCTGGAACAAAGCCTTCAACCCCGTCTTTTAAGGAAATATTTACGCCTTGAGTGGTAACCTTGGTGACTTCACCTTTGACTACGTCGTCGGGCTGGAAGTTTTCAGAGGCGGCCCCAAAAGGATCGGCGGCTAATTGTTTGATTGAGAGGTTGACGCGGCCGGTATCAGCGTCAAGAGAGACGACTTTAGCCTCGACTTCATCACTGACTTTGAAGTTTTGGGTTGGATTTTCAGCTTTTTCCCAGGCGATTTCGGAGATATGAACCAAACCTTCGACCCCGTCCGGCAGGCTGACAAAAATGCCAAAAGGCAAAACCGCGGCCACGGATCCTTTGACAGTATCGCCTGTTTTGATTTGGCTGATTTTACTTTTGACGTCTTCCGAGACTTTGGTTTTTTGGGTAAAAATCAGCCGGTTTTGGGCCGGATCGACTTCGATCAAGGTGACTTCAATGTCTTGACCGATTAGCTCCTCAATGTTGGCAGCCTGTGACAGGTTGACTTGGGAAGAAGGCAAAAAGCCGCGGACACCGCTAACTTCGACGATCAAACCGCCTTTGTTGACTTCGATACCTTTACCGATAAATGTGTGGTTTCTGTCCTTGGATTCCTGGAATTTAGCCCATTTAGCCCCAAGCGCTGATCCCCGGCCGCCTTGGGCCCGTTGGAGAGTTAATAAGGCTTGGCCGGATTCATTTTCGGGGACGACGACAAAGGCTTTGAGAGTGCTGCCGACTTTGAGGGTTTGACTTTGCTCATCGGTTAAATCTTTTCTATAAATGACGCCTTCGGCTTTTGTGCCTAGATCAAGGATCACCTCAGAGTCAGTAATGGCGATGACTGAACCTTCGACTTCTTCGCCGCGGTTTAAATTGAGAGGTTTTTTAGCTTGCTGGGCCAGAAGATCGGCCATACTGATAGGCTGGCTGCTTACTGCTGACTGCTGACTGCCAGAGTTTTTGTTATTTTCGGCTGTGAGCCGTGAGCTGTTAGCGGATTGCTGATTTGTTACCACTCATGATACCTGACTTTCTTTTGATTTTTGCAGAATTTTGAAATTCTCCTGCGCCAAATTATAAGGACCTGCTTCGGACTTCGGTGGGAGATATTACTGCGCAGCAGGAGCTGTGCTCATACCTCGTCCTTACAGAACCTTGTAATTTTTCCTTCGTCAAAATTATACTACAGGCGACTTTTTAGAACAATACTCGGGAATTTAGAGGCGATTTGGTTTTAAGGTAGTGTTTTGGCGCTGACGACTACTGAATACGGCGAAAAAGTATTATTTAAGCCTTTGGCTCTAATTCGATAGTAATAAGTAGTGTCGCGTTTTAAACCGCCGTTGGTGTAGGTTTGTGTATTGGCGGCTAAATTGGCAATTTGGCTGAAACCGAAGGTGGAATTTAAACTTCGCTGGATCAAATAATTGGTTTCGATGGTGTTATTATCGGTCCAGTTGAGGCGGATCTGGGTGCGACTAAGAGTGGTGGCGACCAGGTTAACCGGGGCTTTTAAAGTCGGTAATGGCGATGGAGTCGGAGTCGGTGTGGGAGTGGGGGTGGGGGTTGGACTAGGTGTAGGTGTCGGAACCGGGGTGGGTGTTGGTGTCGGACTTGGCGATGGCGTTGGCGAAGGGGTCGGACTTGGCGATGGCGTTGGCGAAGGGGTCGGGATAGCGAACGGCTGTAGATAAATTCTGACTTGTCCTCTATTGGCATCGTACATATATAAATTATCCTGAGCATCAAAAGTGGCAGCGACCGCCCAATTATAAAAATCCTGGAGATAGCCGTTTGGAAGAGTATAGGCCGGATCAGATGGATTAGCGGGATTTACTGTTGTTGGGTTGTTATAAAATTCGGGGAAGCGCGGACCAAGATAAGGATTGTAGCCGACAATCATTCGGTTGGTACTGTCAAAAGCAGGCTCAAAAGTGGCATGAGATTGACTATTGCTGCCATATGCTCGGGGGAATTCTTTGGTGGCGTTGGTAGCAAAAATAGTTTGCGTCGGGTTAGCCGGGAAAGCATTGGCTGAATACATTAATAACCGCCAGTTACCAATCGATTCGAGAAAGTGATCTGAGATATAGAGATTTCCGAGTTTGTCCAGAGACAGTGCCCCAGGGTAACAAAGCATATCCAAAGAGGCGTTTAATGGCGTACCAGTGTTGGGTTGAGGAACCAAACCGCGGTTACAAAGGTTACCCGTTAGGTCGGTTTGACCGAGAACGATATCAATTACGGGGGTAGTTAAGGGATTGCGAATTCGAAAAACCCGGTGCATATATGATTGGGAAACCCATAAAAAATTGCCGTCAGGTGATGGAACCAAGCCGAAAACTGGGTTATTGTTATCAAAAGTTAACTGGCCTCCTCCTAAAACATTAAGCGGCGAGGTTAACGTACTGATCGGGGTCATTCCGGTGGTTAAAGGAGCTTGATAAATTTGGATTTGTGAACCTTTAGTTACCCACACCCGATTACTACCATCAACTTTTACCTGACCGAAGCCGGGATTTGGAATTTCAGTAAAGCTGGCAGTCCCGACATAACCATCGGCTGGTCTACCATTAGTTAAACTTGACAAACCGTTCCAAAAAAGCAGTCGCGAGTCTGAAACAACTAACTGATCACCAGCGACCCCAACCCCTACCCAGCCGGCGTGCTCGAGCCGGCGGGAGCTTGTCAAATTATAAC
>CAZXEW010000050.1:0-5563 GCA_964640215.1 uncultured Gammaproteobacteria bacterium | reverse complement strand
TTTTAGGATATCTCATCGCAAACTTTCCATCATTGCTCTCTACTGAAAGGACTTCGCATGCCGAATCATTAAGCAATGTCATGTGGGTCTCCTGCAGTTAACGCACTGCTCGAGCGTGGCAACTCTGAGATTACCATGGGTTTAAGGTTCTAGGTAAACTATATAACTTTCAACTGGCTATGTCAAGTCGCATAACAAACATGGTCTAATTCGTACGAATTAGACCATGTATTATCACACATCCTACCAACTACAAACTACCCACTATCAACTAACTCCACCCTTGCCTTCACCCTAGTCTGTGATACAATTAGTGGAGTCTATGGAAGAAGAACACCCGCCGGTTGCCCACAAATTCTCCCTCGGTTCCAAACTTAATCGTATTTTTATCGCGGTTATTATTCTCTCAGTCGTGGTCGGCATTGGCAGTGGTTACGCTCTAGCCTCAAGCGGCAAAAAAAGCATCGTTACTCCCCTAACCTCACTTGGCGGCCAACCCAAAACTGCCCAGCAAGATACTCAAACTTTCCGAGATTTTGCCGAAGGCAAACTTACCAAAAAACCTGAACCTAAAAACCCCGGTGAATATTCGGAAGGCACTCATTTACTTATCCGAGATGCCGGAGTACCGGTCGCCCTAACCTCATCGGTCGTTGATCTGTCCGAGTTCGAAGGCAAAAAAGTCAAAGTCTACGGCGAAACTCAAAAAGCCATCAAAGAAGGTTGGCTTATGGATGTCGGCAAAGTCGAAGTTTTACAATAAAATAAGGACCTGCTACGCTTGGTGATTGGGAGATATTTTATCACCAGCTTGCAGAACCTTGCTTTTTAATCAAAGGCAAATTAGATTTAAAAGGAACGATTAAAAACGTGAAATGGTTATCAAGTTTGAAAATGTCACCAAAAAATTCAGCTCGGCGATAACCGCTGTTGAAGATATCAATTTAGAGATCCAGGGAGGGGAATTTGTCTTCGTGGTCGGCCCCTCAGGTGCCGGTAAATCCACTCTCTTACGCTTGCTCTCGAGAGACTACCCTCCAAGCAGCGGTAAAATCATGATCGATGATATCGACATCTCCAAGATTAAATCCAAAGATATTCCGCTCTACCGGCGAAAGATCGGCTTTGTCTTTCAGGATTTTAAGCTTCTTGACAATCGAACTGTTTTCGAAAATGTCGCCCTGGCCTTAGAAGTCCGGGGCGCTGATGAACTGGAAGTCCGTAAAGAGACTGAGCGGGTCCTTAAGCTTTTTGAAATCTGGGATCGCCGCAACCTCTTCCCCACTCAACTCTCCGGTGGTGAAGCTCAACGGACCGCTATCGCCCGAGCGATCGTCGGCAAACCTGACATCCTACTGGCTGATGAGCCCACCGGTGACCTTGATCCTCAAACATCCTGGTCGGTTCTACAACTCCTCAACGAAATCAACTCATGGGGCACCACCATCATCATGGCTACTCATAACGCTGAAATCGTCAACACCCTCCATCGTCGCGTCATCTCGGTCAAAAACGGTCACATCACTAAAGACAAAATGGAAGGGAGGTACGAATTCCATTAACTCCAATGTCATCCTGGTAAGTGAAACGCATCCAGGATCAGATTCTGGAGCCGCCAGCTCCCCAGAATGACACAAATATATTATGAACCTAACCAGACTGATCACCACCTCCCGTAAGAATATTCGCCGCGGCCCCTACCAGGCCTTAACCGCCTGTATGGTGATGTTCCTGACATTTTTCGTGGTCTCAGTTTTTACCCTGCTGACTCTCGGCTCACAGCAAATCCTCAATTTTTACGAACAAAAACCTCAAGCCATCGCCTTTTTCAAAGATAATACCCCTGACTCGGACATCCAAGCTATCCAAAATGCTCTTAAAACCACCGGCCTTATCACCTCGATCAAATATGTCTCCAAGGAGGAAGCTCTGGTAATTTACAAAGATAACAATAAAAACGATCCGCTATTGCTTGAACTGGTCACGGCCAACATTTTGCCTTCATCTTTAGAAATCTCCACCGCTAAACCGACAGATCTCGCCCCCATCGTCGAAATCATTAAAAAAGAGCCTGTCATCGATCAAGTAGTCTACCCTGAAGACGTTGTTCACACACTTAGCAATGCCTCCAAACTGATCCGCTGGGTCGGCCTCGGCGCCGTCGCCTTTCTTTTGACCTTTTCTCTACTAGCCATCCTAATGATAGTTGGCTTCAAAATCCGAGTCCAGCGAACCGAGATCGAAACGATGAAACTGCTCGGCGCTTCCAAATGGTTCATCCGAATCCCTTATCTGATTGAAGGGATGTTTTACGGATTGATCGGTGTAATCCTGGCTTGGTTTGCCACCTACGCGCTGCTTTGGTATGTCACCCCATTTCTCCAAAACATTATCGGCACCGACATCAAACTCTTACCCGTGGCCTTCGACACCATGCTCCTACTTTTGTTAATGGAAATAGTGCTGGCCATGCTAATTGGCACCATTGGCTCATATGGTGCAGTCCGCCGGTACCTAAAACTCTAAACCCTCTTTATGGTTTTTCCGAGTATCAAAAAACAACTAACTACCTATCTGGCTTTGATCCTGTTAATCTTGACTTCCTCACTTATCGCAATCTCAACCACCACGGTTTTTTCTCAAAGTATTAGTGACCTTGATCAACAACTCCGTGACAAACAACAACAGATCGATGAGCTCCACACTCAACTCGAAAACTCTAAAAAACAGGAAAATACCCTGACTTCTCAACTCAAATACATCGACGGTCAGACTCATTTAACTCAGCTCAAGATCGACCAAACTGAGTTTCAAATTATCAAATTGGATAAAGAAATCACCGATCTGAGCGGCCGTATCGATCGTCTATCCTCCTCTGTCGACCAATTGTCAGTGCTGTTGCTTGACAGGATTGTCCGCACCTACAAATTTAGTCAGGTTAGCCCAATCGAACTGATCTTTTCCTCCCACGGTATTAGCGATCTGCTTACCCGTATCAAATACATCCAAGTCGTCCAGGCCAACGATAAAAAAGTCCTCTACCAACTCCAAGCTACCAAATCCAACTACAACGACCAGAAACAGGACAAAACCACCCGGCAGACCCAGCAGCAAAAGCTTCAGGCTGATCTTAATAAATACCAGGACCAGCTGACCGAACAAAAAACCGAAAAAGACAAGTTGCTCAATGCAGTCAAAAACGACGAGGCCAAATACAAAGCTCGCTTAGCCGAACTCCAACGCGAGATCTCCCAAATCCAATCTGCTGCCAGACTATTGATCTCGACCGCTCCCCGCCACATCGGTAAAGGCGAGGTCATCGGCTTGATGGGTAACACCGGTTACTCCACCGGCGCCCACCTTCATTTCGGCGTTTACAACGCCAGCAAACTTGAAGATTACAGCTATTACTCAAATTACGAAAATCCGGCTAGTGGTCTCAAATCTACTAATATCAAATGGTGGAATTATCCGAGTTGCAACGAATCACAAGCCAAAGTGGAGGAGCGTAGCACCGGCTCCGGCTCCTGGGACTGGCCAATGGATACTGGCGCCCTTTTCATCTCCCAAGGCTTCGGCGACACTTGTTTCAGCGGTCGTTTATACGGTGGAAAGCCTCACCCAGCTCTGGATATGTACAACAACTCCAACATCGTCGTCCACGCCGTCGAAGAAGGTAACGCCTACTTCTGCCGAAACTGCACCGGCGATGGCGGCAACGGCGTCTTCCTCTTCCACCCCAACAACAAAATGACCCTCTACTGGCACCTACAGTAGATGCCAGGAGCTTCGCTCACTGGCATTTACAATATAAGCCCCTGCGTCATTCCCAACTTTTCCGCTGTCACTGTGGCTTCCTACAGGAGGCGAAGCCTCATTCCCGCGAATGCGGGAATCCATTCTGTCAACCTGCGCCGCCGCGTTTGACGCGGAGCGTCCTAGCGAAGGATCTCTAGATTATCATTTACTCTTTCGTAGGAATCGGAAAAATACGGCCAAAATATTCTTTATCTTTATAACTTACACCAATTGATAATCCCATTGATTCAAATAAACCATTATAAATGGTCCAACTAATTATCGTAGGATCGAAGATAGATTTCGGTGTAGGATGCAATATCCATAAACCGATCGGAACTACTAAACCATTAACTTTAATTGCCCAACCTCGTATCCGGTCCAAAGATGGCCCAAATTTATCCACTGGCACATTTCGAGGTATACCGACAGTAAAAATTCTGATACCCAGCAACTCGGTCTGATCCGGCAAAGTTCTCAATCCCGAATAGCCACTATCTTCCGGCCGAAACTCGACTGCCATCCCCAAGTTTTAACAGCTCGCACCAAAATAATCAACCCCTGATAAATTCACGTAAATACCTAGCACTAATTATAGGATACAGGGTTCAACCCTAAATCCTATAGTCAATACCCGAAATTAACCCCTAGACAAAACCAATTTAGGGTGTAGAATAAGCCCAACAATTCTAATCGGGTGAAGCGAAAAATTCTTTCCATCATTTTCACCCTGCCTATCCTTTTGACCTTTCTACTTTGGCCAAAAATAATCCTGGCCATTGACACCCCAACACTCAACAGCCCCACCAACGATTCAACAGTTTCTAGTGTGACTCTAGGCTGGCAAACACCCAACGGAACCCTCGCTTCTTCCAACCCTTACCGAATTCAAGTCGCTGACAATACCGACTTTTCCTTGCCCAAAAAAGATTATTACACCTCAAACACCACTTACACCCCTACCCTTGATAACGGTACTTGGTACTGGCGGGTCAAAGCCAAAGACTCCTCCGGCACCTGGAGCGATTGGAGCTCTGTCTGGTCTTTCACTCTCGGAGCCACCAGCACTCCAACACCGACACCTTCCCCTAGTAGCCCTGACGAAGTGGGACCAACACCATCACCCACTCCGACTCCGACAAACCCACCCACCGGAAACTCGTCTTCTCCATCGATGCAAATTTCTACGCCGCCAACCCTAATCGATTGGAACCAATCTTTTTCAGTCGATATTACTCTGACAAATTTTGCCCCCAACACCCTGTTTTTTCTTAAGGGCGCTTTTATTAAACCCGGCACCTCAAACTATTTTGGCCAAACCAAAGTCAACGGTAGCTGGATCAAAAACAATCAAAGCTATTCCTCACAATATTCTTTAACTACTGATGGAAGCGGAAGTTGGGACGGTTCGTTACAAATCATGCCAGACGCCTCTGACTCCGGTTTCACTGGCGCTAACAGTTATAATTTTAAAATCGCCCGCTACAGTGCCACCGGATCAGGTCCGACCTGGTCCGAGCAATATTCCATCTCGATCGCCAACGCCCCGGACCCTTCTCCCAACCCGGATAACTCAGAACCCACCCCAAGTCCTGGAGCCTCATCAACTACTTCTCCTATCGCCTCTACCATAAAACTCGCCTCTTCCAAACAGAATTCCCAGTCAATCGATGTTGCGGAATCAGACTCTCCAGCTCTAACACTGCCCAATCTCACCAGTACTTCTTCAGCCACTGTCGCCGGAGTTTCTGCCTTCGCTACCAAC
>CAZXEW010000049.1:0-3163 GCA_964640215.1 uncultured Gammaproteobacteria bacterium | reverse complement strand
CAGATGATGGAACCAAGCCGAAAACTGGGTTATTGTTATCAAAAGTAATTTGACCCCCGCCTAAAACGTTCAGGGGACTTGTTAAAGTTTTAATCGCCGCCGCTCCAGCGGTTAAAGGAGCTTGATAAATTTGGATTTGAGATGCTTTAGTTGTCCAAACACGATTACTACTATCAACTTTAACCTGCCCAAACCCAGGGTTAGGAATTTCATTAATGCTGCCTGTCCCGAGATAACCGTCGGCTGGTTTACCATTAGTTAAACTCGACAAACCATTCCAAAAAAGCAACCGTGAATCTGAAACAATTAATTGATCACCCGCGATACCAACTCCAACCCAACCGGCGTGCTCGAGCCGACGTGAGGTCGTCAAATTATAGCCACCGGGTGGAGAAAAAAGCTGTTTATCAAGCAAATAGCTACCATTGACCTGGGGAGTAAACCGGTAGACATCTTGACCATAAACATAGGCAGAAGCTAGGAGCGCGCCATTTGTGTCAAAGCCAATCGAGCCACCACCGCGGTTACTTATTCTCGGCAGGTCGGCAATAACAGTTATACCATCGAAAGCCCACAGTAGTAACCGGCCATCCCATCCAACGGTATCAAAAGTCCAGACTCCCCTATTTTGGGGATCAATTTCTAAGCCTAACGGTCCACCGTTATAACCGCTGCCAAAAGTTCCCGTAGCACTCATACCATTTATAAAGGGCGGATTAAATGTTAACACCCGGTTATTGCCAGAATCAGCGACATAAAGCTTACCTTGATCATCAAGACGAACCGCCACAGGAGCCTGCATCCGGTTAAGAGCACTTCCATAGGACCAATCACCACCGGTGGTGAAATTCGCTTGGCCTAAGACTAAATCGGCGGTTTTAGCGATCTGCCCGGTAGCAATATTTTTCGGGAAACGGAGAACCCGGTTATTACCCCCATCCGCCACCCACAAATTTCCTTGAGCGTCCAAAGTGACCCCGGCCCCAGCACCCCCAATAGTATGAAAACAAAGTGAAGAGGCTGTTGGTTGAGGTGGAACCGAAGGAACATTCCATCCCCCAGCAATCCCCCCACTAATGTTACAACCGTTGCTGGCAAAATCAGGTTGACCCCAAACTTCATCAGCTATATTATCGGTCGTAAATGGCGAGTTATATTTTAAAACCCGATGATTACGGGAATCTCCGACATAAAGCGTCCCGCTTTGGCTGGCATCAACATACATATTCGAGAATGATTTATCTTCAAGGGTAGTATGAGTTGATTCAGGCATTCCACACAAAGTACTAGCAGAGGCAGGAATGCGGAAAGGATAATTTGAAAAACTTGAATCTTGATTACAGCCTCCGAAATCACTTAAACTGGGTTGGCCGATGACTAAATCGGCGCTGCATGGCGAACCATTCGCATAACAGTTAGCTAAGTTGACGCCTAAAATTCGGCTGTTACCCGAATCCCAAACGTACATCCGGCCCACAGAAACAGACCGATCAACGATGACACCACCAGGCGCGGATAATTTATATGGCACTATTTCTCTTGGACTAATCTCTCCAAAATCTCTTTTACCAATGACTGTATCAGCGATTAGATCGTTTGCGACTCCTCTAAGCGCCGGTGCTGCTAAAACGGTGGTTTGAGAAAATAAATGAAAGAGGTTGGTTTGATTAAATAAAGCTCCGACTTGAAACGCTAGAACTATTACCAGAATGAGAGTAATTTTATAACCAGAATACTTCAATTTGTAACGTTTAAAAAACATTTTGGATACATAGCCGTTTATGATGAGTTGCAAACTCGAGTTAAACGGATATATTACGAGTTGCCACTTAGCCGATAGTTACATAAGAAATGCTGGGTTGTCAAGAGATCAATTAAAAGTGAGGATCTGGAAATTGACATTGGTTAGGTCTTTGAAGACATTAAGGAATCTCAGTGGTGGGATTTCGATTTGGCCTTGACTGTTATGAAGTTTCAGAAAATAGAAGCCTTTGTTTAATCCGAAATTATAGTTGCCATCCGAATCGGTTTGGGTGGTCATAGTTTGAGGATTGAAAAGATTTCTAGCTTCAACCCCGATTCCGGCCGAAGAGGTGGCTGATAGTGAGTCTGAGAACCAACGGAAAAATAGTTTTTTAAGCGAAACATGCCCGCTGATGGAAAATGTTGAGGGTACAGGGGTTGGAGATGGGGTGACTGACGGGTTAGGCGTGGCGGAGGGTGAGGAGGAGGGTGACTGCGAAGGGCTTGGCGAAGGGGATTCGCTAGGACTGGCTGATGGGGAGGCAGATGGACTTGCAGAAGGTGACTGCGAGGGACTGGGCGACGGAGACTCTGAAGGGCTTGGGGATGGAGAAGGGGTTGGAGAAGGGGTTGGAGAAGGAGATTCAGATGGGCTGGGAGAAGGAGATGGGCTTGGACTAGGTGATGGTGATTCTGAGGGACTGGGCGCCGGAGACTCTGAAGGGCTCGGGGATGGAGAAGGGGTTGGAGAAGGAGATTCAGAGGGACTGGGAGAAGGGGATGGTGAAGGCTCATGATTTACAGCTCTGACTATAGGCGACGAAGTTTGAGAGATGACTAGACCGCCAACGAGTGCTATAAGGACAGCTGATAAAACTAGGGAGAGTTTCATCTGTTGGTATTATATTCCCCCGGGACGTATAGTTGTCAATTGGATACTATTGCTCGTTTGTATAACAAACTAGATATAGTAATAGTTGAGGAGCTGTATTTAGTTAGCAAAAAGCCCTCTTTTAGGGAGGGCTTGATCAAATCTGGCAGTGAGGTATTTTCACACAACCTTGCGGATGCATTATCGTCCCCGCTGTAGCGTTTGACGACTGAGTTCGAGATGGGATCAGGTCGGACCACTACGCACAAACCACCAGGGTATAAGTATAGCCTATTCGTTATCTAGTAGCAAGCGTTGGAAGATTTATGGTGCGTAGGTAATAGTCACCCGGATTGTGTCAACATTGGCGACACGATTGGTAGTTGCAGTACTGCCTGTAATTGACAGTACTGCTCCGAAATTGGCATTATTGATATCCGCGGGCGTCCAGGTTGTGCCCCACATATCGGATGAACTGCCATAAATGGTATAGGCAGCAGTCGTGGGCCAAAGGGCGGCGGATAGGTAATTATTGCCGACTACAGACCC
>CAZXEW010000048.1:0-12779 GCA_964640215.1 uncultured Gammaproteobacteria bacterium | reverse complement strand
AGAAATTGGAGATTGTATTCGGGGATTGAGTTTTCCTTGTCAAGGAATCGGGCTACCCGTAGAGTGCAGATAAATTGCGGCACTTCAAGGCCTTCGGCCTTGAGTATTTCGATATCGAACTTGGCGTTATGGGCGATCAGGATATGTTTTGGTAGGAGGGAATTAAGGGTTTTAGACAGTTCGCTACCGGCAAAGGTGGGTTTGTCGGCAACCATTTTATTAGTGATATGGGTGATGCTCATTGATTTGACGGAAATCGGAACCGGCGGTTTAAAATATTCGCAGAACATCCCCGCCGGGGTTTTGAAACAGACTTGGCAGAGGCGGTCGGTTTTGAGATCGTTGCCAGTGGTTTCAGTATCTAAAAAAAGAAGATCCATAAAATTTGTGTGCAAGAATTATATGCCGAATAAGAGAATCTGGCAATTGTTGGTGAAAAAGTTAATCCTCTTTAGTTGTTAAATCTATTTTATTAAGTCTGAGCCGTCGGGATAAGTATTGGGGGATAGTCTTGCGGACCAAAGCCCAGAAACGATGGGAGTGGTTCATCTCTTTGAGGTGGCAGAGCTCATGGACGATGACCAGGTCAGCCAGCTCGGGGTCGATGAGGGCGATTCGATAGTTAAAACTTAAATTGCCCTGTTTGTTGCAGCTGCCCCAGCGGGATGATTGATTGCGGATGGTGATGGTGTGATATTTGAAGCCGTAGAACTGATTGAAGTAAGCTAAGCGGTCTGTAGCGAGTCGTCGGGCAATTGGTTTTGCGCGAATATACTCACTTCGTAGCTGCGCAGCAGTTTTGGTCGGTTTTGATGGCTCGATATTTGCGAGGTGCTGGAGTATCCAGTCGGCTTTGGATTGGACAAATTTTTCGATCATGTGCAAAGGTATAATTTTATTGGCTGAAACCGTGATTTTGCCCCGTCTATTGATCGAAATACGTAAACTTTTAGCCCGAAAACTTTTACGCAAACTATATTCGATTTGTTGGTCGTTAAGCTTGATTTTCATGGCAAGTTGAGTATGGAAGTGATATTATAATCGAAGATTAAAGGCTATGCCTATAACTAAAGTTTCAAAGCATTGAATATGAGCGATATTAAAAACTTAACCGATAGAATAATTAAATTTCGAGATGCCCGTGAGTGGAAGCAATTTCATAACCCGAAAGATGTTGCTTTATCTCTGGTGCTAGAGGCATGTGAAGTAATGGAACATTTTCAATGGAAGAATAAGAAGGAAATGGAAAAATACATTGAAACAAACAAGGTTGAAATAGGTGAAGAATTGGCAGATGTGTTTTATTGGGTACTACTTATGAGCCATGATTTGAAAATTGATATGCTTGATGCACTCGAGAAAAAGATCCTAAAAAATGAAGAAAAGTATCCGATCGAAAAAGCCAAAGGTAAATACACGAAGTATAACAAATTGTAAAAAATGATAGTTTATTCATCTAACAAAAAAGATTTTTTAAATGATGTTTTGTCTGGTCAAGTAGAGCAGCAAATTCTTACTTCTTTTGTTCGTGAGATGGGACATACCACAGGTAAAAGTGAGATTAACTCATGGCGTAAGTCGATGCCTTATATGAGTAATGTTATTAATGATTCGAGTATTCCCGATGATGCTGGTATCGCAATTGAATATAAAATTCCCCAAACGTCTAAACGAATAGATTTTATAATTACTGGTGCAAATAACGAAAACAGAAAAGTAGCCGTAATTATCGAATTGAAACAATGGAGTGAAGGTATTAGCTTGACTGAACAAGATGGGGTTCTTAATACAAATTTTTATGGCGAAGTTCCCCATCCATCATATCAAGCCTGGTCGTATGCAACATTGTTAGAAGATTTTAATAGTTCTATTCAAGAAGGTAACATATCTTTATTTCCCTGTGCATACCTGCATAATTATGAGATAGATGATGTCGTTACTAATGTTTTTTATAAGGAATACACAGACAAAGCGCCTGTTTTTTTAAAAACTGATGCCTTAAAGCTACAAGAATTTATAAAAAAATTTGTAAAACATGGTGACAATGCAAATATCTTGTATCTCATAGAGAATGGGAAAATTCGGCCCTCAAAAGCCTTAACAGATAGTCTTGCTTCAATGCTAGATGGAAACAAAGAATTTATATTAATTGATGATCAAAAACTTGTATATGAAACTGCGCTTAGGCTTGCAAAAGAATCAACTGAGCAGAATAAAAATGTTTTAATAGTTGAAGGGGGACCCGGTACAGGTAAATCTGTTGTTGCAATCAATTTACTAACAGAGCTTACGAAAAGAGGAAATGTCACTCAATATGTTACAAAAAACTCAGCCCCTCGTGAAGTATATCAAGTAAAACTAAGCGGTAAATTCACTAAAACTCGTATATCAAATCTATTCAGCTCATCTGGTTCGTTTTTTGATATCGATGCAAATACATTTGATTCCCTTATTGTTGATGAAGCTCACAGACTTAACGCCAAATCGGGTTTGTTTAACCATCTCGGAGAAAATCAAATAAAAGAGTTAATAAATTCCTCTAAGCTGTGCATCTTCTTTATTGATGAGGACCAGAGAGTCACCTTGAAAGATATAGGCAAGAAGTCAGAAATTATAAAATGGGCTGAGACATTAAGCGCAAAAGTTACCTTAATGGAGCTAGCCTCTCAGTTTAGATGTAATGGATCAGACGGTTATTTAGCATGGATTGATAATCTACTGCAGATAAAAGAAACTGCAAATGAATCGCTAGAAGATATTAATTATGATTTTAAAGTTATAGACAATCCATCTGATCTTCATAAAAAGATTATCGAATTAAACAAAGAAAATAATAAATCACGAGTGCTTGCCGGTTACTGTTGGAATTGGGTAAGTAAAAAGAATCCTAATCTTAAAGATATTGTAATTGGTGAATATAAAGCTACATGGAATCTAAATTCTCAAGGACAGTCGTGGATAATTCATCCAGATTCTGTAAGTGAAGTCGGCTGTATCCACACTTCTCAGGGATTGGACTTAGACTATGTAGGAGTAATCATTGGACCAGATATGATTGTCCGTAATGGCAAGATTGTTACAGATGCGACAAAACGAGCATCAACTGACCAATCAGTTAAAGGAATCAGAAATAGTCTTAAGGAAAGGCCTGAAGAGGCGAAAAAGGTAGCAGATATGATTATTAAAAATACCTATCGAACACTTATGACTAGGGGAATGAAAGGTTGTTATGTATACTCAGTCGATCCTGAAACTCAGCGCTATATTGAAGAAAACCTAAATAATCAGAAGTCAGATGTTACAATTTATTCAAATGACTCTAATGGCGCCTCATTTAATATCGATAGTGAGATAAATGAATAACATTCTTAATTCACATATCAAAAAATTGCACCCCTCAGAAGGGCATAGGAAAAGACTTCGAGAAAAATTCATTGAATCTGGTCTAGATGGATTTTTTGATTATGAGATAGTTGAGTTATTGTTAACATTAGGTACTCCGCGTAAAGATTGCAAAGTAATAGCTAAAGAAGCAATAAAAAGATTTAAAAATCTCAAAGGTGTTTTGGATGCAGAAGTATCTGATTTAATCACGATTAACGGGGTGGGTACATCAAACATTATTGGTTTAACTTTATTCAAAGCAATTTCAGAGCGATATTCTAAGGAAATAATATCCCCTAAAATTTTATTAAATTCTTCCAAATTAGTTGCTGAGTATCTTAAGGCGAAAATAGGAAATAAGAAAGAAGAGCATTTTATGATTATGTATTTCGATACAAGAAATAAGTTAATAAACGAAGAAGTTAGCGTTGGAACCTTAAATGCTAGTTTGGTTCATCCGAGGGAGGTTTTTAAAAAAGCAATAAAGGATAATGTTGCACAAATTATTATTGCGCACAATCATCCATCGGGTGATTTTAAGCCGTCAGAAGAGGATATATCTACAACGAAAAGACTTATTGAAGCGGGTAAACTAGTTGGCATTTCCGTAATTGATCATCTGATCCTTACCTCAGATAAGTATTTCAGTTTCAAAGAAAATCGTATTATTACAAACAATCTTTAATGAACTATTGTTAATATCTATTTAACTATAAAATTAATACAATAATTATCTATTGTTCAGCTAAAATCGATAAAGATGTTTATAATTATTAAAGCTTCAAGCCGGAAGAAATTGCAATTAATTAGAAATTTACAGGAGTGATTGTCCAAGAGCCATTCTTGTTTTTCGGTTCTTCAGCAACGGCGACTGGTTTTTCTTCCTGCGATATTTTATTCAGTAATTCTTTATTTGCTTGATTTAGTTTTTCATCAGTACTTGAGAATGGCACAAAGGAGACGTTTTCCGGTAATTCAGGTACATTTTTCCCGTTGATGAGATAATCAATCAGCTTGTGAGTTAGATCTATATTTTTTGAAGTTTGCATTTTGTTACTCATGTTTGTATTTTAATGCATATTCTTTTGGATATCATACTATAGAATTACAGTATATGTCTATTATTACAATTCGAACAAAACGTGGAGTTTGACAGGTGGATTTTGAACTCGGGAGTTGGCACTATTATCGAAATTGCGTTATGTCAATAATAAGGAAATAGTAATTATCGGTATGGATGTTTAAATAATCGACAGGTAAATATAAGAAAATCTTGTTGGGGGGAGGATTGATTCCCCTATTTCTGATATGTTGACATTCGGGTTATATATGGTTTATAGTAAACAGGTAAGTTGTTTGAGTTTGGGTAGTAAGATATAATCCTTAAATATGAAACAGAGAAACTTTTCTTTTCGTTGTATGGCTTATCAGGATAAAGACGGCTCTTTTACCGGGGTTTGTCTTGATCTGGATTTAGTGGAAGAGGGACATAAAAATTTAAAAGCAGCAGTTTCCGGCATCAATGAGGCAATTAACTCACATATCCAAGCTGCTCAAAAATTGGGCTTTCCTGAGGAGTTAATTACCAGACCGGCACCAAAAGCTTATTGGAAAAAACTGGCAGAATTTACAAAACCTCAGTCTCAAAATAAGGAAGCGATCCGGTTTGAATACTTTAACATCCGCTCCCAAGACCTGCCCTGGTCTTATGCCTAGGTACAAGCCTCTAAAATACCGTGATGTTGCCGGCATTCTGAAGAATTTGGGTTTTATTCAAGAAGGCGGAACAGGATCTTCGCATCAAACATGGGTTTTAAAACGAAATGATAAGAGTTATGCTGTAACTGTAGCCTTTCATGGTAATAGTCAAGAGTTTAGGCCGGGGACGCTAAATTCAATGATTAGGCAGAGTGGTTATTCAAAGGCTGAATTCTATAAAGCTATAACGAAATAGTATGTCTCAATATTACAATCCAAATCGAACGCGGAATTTGTATGATGAGAAATCGTCGGAGCTGTTTCGGTTGAGCCGGGGGAGGATAGACAATTTTATTAAATGTCCTAGATGTTTTTATTTGGATAGGCGGCTAGGGGTGGCGCAGCCGCCGGGGTACCCGTTCTCTTTAAATTCGGCGGTGGATAAATTGCTCAAAAAGGAATTTGATATCCACCGTAAAGCAAAGAGTAAACATCCTTTAATGGAAGCATACGGTGTAGATGCAATACCATTTGATCATGAAAAATTAGAAGAATGGCAAGATTCGATGAGGCGAGGGGTAACTTTTCAAATTGAGGGGACAAATGTAGTAGTGATAGGCGGGGTGGATGATCTCTGGAAGAATTCACAGGGAGAGTTGCATATTGTTGATTATAAAGCAACCTCCAAAGAGGAGGAAGTCAATTTGGATGCTGATTGGCAAATTGGGTATAAGCGCCAGATGGAGATTTATCAGTGGTTATTCCGAAAGAACGGTTTTCGGGTTTCTTCGACCGGGTATTTTGTTTATTGTAACGGTGATACGGACCGGGAGGCTTTTGACGGGAAGCTGGAGTTTGATATAAAAATCATCCCGTACATTGGTGATGATTCTTGGGTTGACAAGACTGTTTGGGAGGCAATTGAATGTTTGAAAGGCGATACGCTGCCGGAATCGGGAGAGGGTTGTGATTTTTGTGAATACCGGAAAGCTGTCCGGCAATTTGAACGCTGATTTATTTATAGCCTAATTCGTTCTTTTTGGGTAAGTAGTTTGAGGCGGTGACGACTTTTTTGCCTGTTTCTATTTCTAGTTTTTGACGGGCATCGCCGGCGATTTTGCCGCCTCGTTTGGAAACGCTTTTGTTCTGTTGGAAGCCTTGGGGGTGTTCAGATTTGGTGATTTCGGTGGTTGAGGCTTCGCCAAGCATTAAAAAAAGTAGTTCCAGGTTGTTCATGTGATCTCGCAGATTCTCGCGTTTTAATCCTTTTATTTTCTTGTGACGAGATGGAGTGATGCCGAAGGCGGCCTTGGAGATTTCGGCAGTCAGGATTTGATATTCCTGGGGGTGACCGATGCCGTGTTTGTGCCATTGATCGGTGAGCTCTTCATGAATAGCGATGCCGCGCATTCGACGTTCGATCCAATCGTCAGAATATCCTTTGGCTTTGTAGATCGCCCGGGCTCTTTTTTGGGCCAGTTCTGGATCTTCTATTTCCTGAATACGTTCATAGCCGACTTTGGCTAACCAGCGTTTGAAGGGTTCGGCTTTGGGCGATGGAATTGATTGAATTAGTCTAAAAAGTGTTTCAGTATTTGCACAGTCAGTCTCCCGAATTTTTCCGTCCTGAGCTTTCAATTTCAACTGTCCGATTTTTTCGGACAGTTCAGCATATCCTTCATGTAGGAGCTTCTTTTTCAGGTCACTCCAGTATTTCCGAGATCTATCTGTGCCTGTCAGCACCTCAATGACATCAATAATTGAAAACCACCATACGTTTTTATATATGGTTTTACGGATTTCTTTTTGGCGAAAGATTGCGATTTTGGTTATCTCGTCTTTATTATTGTCCATTGTATTATACTTGCTGCGACATTTTACTCCAATGTTAATTGAAATCCTAGAAGTAATTAAAGCAGGCCTTGTTCTTTGAAGCTGAAGTACTTCTCTCTAGTGACGATGATGTGGTCGGAGAGTTCGATGCCGAGGATGTGGCCGGCGGCTTTGAGTTGATCGGTGGTGGTCAGGTCGGCTTCGGAAGGGGAGGGATCGTGGGAGGGGTGGTTGTGGGAGATGATGATTTTGGCGGCGTGGTGGCGGATAGCGTTTTCGAAAGTTTCGCGGGGATGAACGATGCTGGAATTGAGAGTGCCGATGGAGATGGTATCGGTGCTGACGATTTTATTGCGGGTGTTGAGAGAGACCATGATGAAGTGTTCTTTGGTTAGTTTGCCGATTTTTTGAATTAGAGTTGGGGCTAAGTCTTCGGGGAAATAGACTGATTGGATATCCGGGGTATTTTGGTTGAGGCGCTGGGAGATTTGGAAGCAAGCCATGAGTTGAGTGGCTTTGGCCACGCCGATGCCTCTGATTTGGCAAAGATCCTCCAGAGAGGCGGAGAGGATATTATTGAGTGAGCCGAATTTCGAGAGAAGCCTTTGAGAGGTCATCATGACCGATTCGCCGTTTATGCCGCGGCCTAAAATTAGGGCTAAAAGTTCTTGGGCTGATAGATATTCTGGCCCGTATTTTTGGAGTCTTTCTCGCGGTTTTTCGGAGGAAGGTAAATCGTTTAAAGTAAAATTTCTGCTCATATGGGGAGCAGTAGTTGCATTCTAGCAGATATCGTGAGAATTAACACCTCGTCACGTTATCAGTGACTCCGGGTCCTGCCCCGAATTCCCTCCCGCCGTTCGCTCTCGGTCCGCGCGAGCGGGCCCCTTCCTTCGTGTCACCCCTCGCAAGCCCAATATTTATCAGAAGCACGCGACTTCGGTATTAGTCCTTCTTTATTTAGAAGCAACGATATGTTTTAGTTGGTTGATAATATTTTGGTAACCTTCTTGTTCGACGATTTGCCAGGACTTACGATAGTCGTCTAAATCTTTTAGAACTTCTTGATCTCGTTTTAGGCGGGTTTCGTCAAAGACTGTTAGGTAGATGTGGGTATGAACAGCATGAATGGGGATGTGGCTTTTGGTAGTAGGTGACTGATTGGGGAATTTTTTGTCTAGAATGTCCCAATATTTAAGAAATTTTTGACGATTTTGCGGCCCTGAAAAAAGCTGGTGAATTAATTCGTGAATTAGTGTATCAATAAAATAATCTGGACGATCTTTATGGGCTGGCATAGTCAGAGGGTCTGAGAAGGGTTTCCCGTAGCCGATGAGGTAACAGATAATTTTATCTTCTTCCCAATTCATTCCGGTCACCTGGGCCATTTCGGTGAGGACTTCGGTTTTGACTTTGTCCCAAAGCGGTTTGATAATTTCAAGATAGTTTTCGAGGGTTTCTTTAGTTGGGTAGGGTCCAATTTGATTTTGGTAAATTTTTTCCCAATGCTCGTCGTAGATCCAGGAATATTTAAAAATGATTTGGGGAATTTTCATTGGGTTTATTATACTAGAATATCGTCAACTTTTTAGCGAGGTTTTATTTTACGATAGTAAAAGAAGCTTTGCTTCATTTGACGTCGAGGAGTTCGACTTCGAAGATGAGGGTGGAGTTGGGAGGAATTTTGTCGCCGGCGCCTGTTGCTCCGTAGCCTAGCTCGGAGGGAATGGTCAAACGCCGCTTGCCGCCGACTTTCATGCCGGGGATGCCTTGGTCCCAACCTTTGATGACTTGGCCAACGCCGATTTGAGTTGTGAAGGGAGTGCCGCTATCATAAGAGCTATCAAATTTAGTGCCGTTTTGGAGGGTGCCGGTGTAGTTCATCGTGACGGTGTCGCCGGATTTGACTTCCTTGCCAGTGCCGACAAGCAGATCTTCGACTTTTAATCCAGCCGAGGGGGTGGCGTTTAGATCGGCTGAAGTGGTGGCAGAATCTGGATTTGAATTAAGGTCGTTGAGATTTAGATTTGGGTTGGGGGCGGCCTGACGTGGCGTAGTAAAGAAAATCAGCAATCCCGCTAAAACAACTGCTCCGATTATGGCGATGGCGATATCTTTGGCTGACATAGACCCAATAATACTTTCTTTAGGATAGTTTTGCAATGAGGGAATTCTGGACGTGCCTGCTTGCCAGAATGACGATTTAGTTATTTAAAAAGTACCGCGTTGGGGAGGTTGCGGCCGGGGCCGGCCAGGTAGCGACCGCCAAGCCAGAAAGCGGTGGAGCCGCCGGTGTCGAGATTGAGCGCGTCAAGCGCGCCGAGGCTTTTAAAAGTGGCGGCGAAATCATCCATGTCGACATTTTGAGCGAGGACAATATAGACTCGGTTGCCGTTGAGACCGAGACCGACTTTGGTGCCTTTGGTTTTTTGTTTGTCTGAAAGAGCATAGTCACCGACAACAGGGTTGCCATGATCAAGCAGAGCGGGGTAGTTGGCGATGCCTGCCGAAAGGGAGCCGTGGAAGTCTTTGGCGTTTTTGACAAAATGATACTGGGAGCCGTCTTGGTAAATCAAAGCGCGGTTGTCCCAAAAAAGTTTATCTTCGTTGATCCAGTGATTGAGGCGAGAATTGTAGACTGGAAAATCAAAGGTGTTTTTCTTGCTTTGGCACTCAGGATAGGTATCAGGGCAAAAATAAGTGCCGTTGATCCCAGCAAAAGCGCCGTTCTGAGTGGCGAAATCTGCCAGAGATTTGACAGGGCAATCATTATCGCAGTTGCCGTCTGAGGCAGTGTCGGTAAACATTTTGGGACCGTCAAGAACCAGAATTTGGGTATTAAAATTGCCGCGGGGAGTATTAATGGTGATGTTGGAGTAGCCGGCGCCCGGAGGAGTGTTGGAGACGGGTTTTGAGGGAGGGGTTATGGTGGGTTTGGGAGTAGGAGTAGTGGAGGGTGACCCCACTTTATCAAGACTTTGGGGCGCAGGGGTCTGGGAAGTAGAAGGTAGGGGTGTAGGGGTGTTAGCTGGAATTGGGTAGGGGGTGACAATAGGTGTTAATTTTTTGGAGATAGTTTGGTTTTGGTAGATAAAAATGGAGGCGGAGAAAATGACAAAAACAGCTACTAATGTAATAATCGGAGTAAAGCCAAGTTGGGAGTGGTCGGTATTCATAGTGGTTAAGTTTAGTATATACTGGATTTAACCGGTAGGGAAAGATTTGTTGTTGTAATAGTCTCGATATGTCATGATGAATGTATGCCTATTAACTCTTTGCCCGGTTCACCCCAAAATCCTGGTCTAGTTAATACTAATCCATCCGTAACCCCTGTGCCGGTTGTACCGAGTCAAGTTGAGGCAATAACGGGCGAGGTTGTTAAAACCCCGAGAAAGTGGCCGAAAATTCTGGCGATTATAGTTGTAGTCGTGCTGGTGTTGCTAGTGGCGATGGGGGGAGCTGCTTCGGCAATCGCTTATGGGGTGGTAAAGATAAATAACCCAGCACTTGAGCAGTCGGTTAGTCAATTCGTGATGAGTTTACCATTTACCCCCAAGACTCCGAAGTTTTTACTTGAGTCGGCCGCGTTAGCCCATTCCAAAATCTCTCGTCACAGTTTTAATGTGTCCCTAGCCGCTCAGTCTCAGGATTTTGTATCAACTCTCGGTTTTGCCCAGATAGATATAGAGGCTAAAGGAAGCGTTGATTATTCTGATACTAAAAATTTATTGACAAGTCTGAATATCTCGATTACGAAAGATTTTAACGCTGATATCCGTAAAAAAGATACTTATGTGTATTTGAAAATTAACAAGGTGCCTGGTTTTTTAACGACATTACTCAAAATTGATCAAGCTAAGTTAGTGCCTGTGCTGGAAAACTGGATAGGATATGATACCCAACCGCTGCAGACTGAAGCCCGTAAAGTTTTAGATAAAGATAGTGAACAAAAGTCGTTAACCAAAGAGTATATCAATAACTTGGTTGATGATTTGCTGGATGAGAAACTGTTACCGGCTCTTAGCAGCAGTAATGAGTTGTTAGAAGGTCATGAAACTACCAAAGTTCATTTAACAGCGGATAATCAAACAATTGATACCTTTGTTAATAAAATAATGGATCGTTTAGCGGGAGATCAAGAGACGAAGCAGCCGGATTTAAAAGCATCGACAGAAAAACCTTCAGATTATATTAAAGATTTGGCTATGGATTTGTGGATTGATCAAAACAGTCATTTTATCCGCAAAGTTGCGACTAGTTTTAAATTTAATCCCAATTTCAATCCGGATAAGTTGCCAAGTCGAGTACTGGGTGTATCATCAGTACTGGATGGGAGACAGGTGTTGGGAGCGGAGTCGAGTTTATACACGCTGGGAAAATCCGAGTCGTCGATCGTCACGGTGATTAAGTTTGATAATTTCGGTGAACAGTTTATGGTTGAGACGCCAACAAAATATTTGAAGCCGGAGGAATTTGCTAATTTGGCATTAGCAACTTCTGAGACATACGCCAGTGCCGGTGGGGGGCCAGTTGAATTGGTTAAAAGATCCAGGGATGCTGCTAGGTTATCGGATATGGCAAATTTGCAGCAGGCCATTAACATATCGTTACAAGAGAGAGAATCAGGTAATGAGCTAAGTGCCCTTTGTTCATCGGGGACTTTTTATTGTATGGGTTCTAGTGTGAGCGGAGGCCGAGCGGCAGATGGGAAAGGTTGGGTAAAAGTGATTCTAAACCATACCAAAGCAGTGTCAGTGCCGGCTCTGCCGATTGATCCGGTTAATGACCAGGAGTTTCATTATGTTTACTGTGCCAATAAAGACGGTTGGGAGATGAATACTGTATTGGAATCAGCTCAACAAAAGCCGAAGATGGGTTCAGATGGGGGAGATAATGAGAATCGCTACGAGGTGGGAGCGAACTTGATTTTGATCGACAAAGTCCCCGGATGCCGGTATTAAAGTAAATTCCCTTTTGGGTTATCTGAAATAGTGGTAGAATACTGTCACAAAACGGGGTGTAGTTCAACGGTAGAACACTGGGCTGGGGGTCCAGGGGCGGATGTTCGACTCATCTCATCCCGACTATAGGGTGTGTATATATTGATCGAGAAGTGAAAACTAACCCTTAGCTTTTAATATAAGCTATGTATCCATACATCCAAACTTGAGGCTAAATTGGGGTATTGAATAAAACCCGAAGGTGGTGTTTAATTCGCATATGGCCAAAGGCGCAAATGCAGCAGCGGATAATCCAATTCCCAGCGGACAGGATGCCAAACGGGCGGCGATCACTGCAGCGATGCAGCAAATTCAAAAGCAATTCGGGACAGGTTCAATTATGAGACTTGGTGAGAGAGCTGAAAAGATGCAGATTGAGGTCATTTCAACCGGCTCGATTGCGCTGGATTTGGCGTTGGGGGTTGGAGGTTTGCCGAAAGGTCGGGTGATTGAGATTTATGGTCCCGAAGCGAGCGGGAAGACCTCCATTGCACTACATGTTATAGCCGAGTCACAGAAAAAGGGTGGAATTGCGGCGTTTATTGATGCAGAACATGCTTTGGATCCGCAGAGGGCCCAAAAAATTGGAGTAAATTTGGATGATTTGTTGATTTCGCAACCTGATACCGGGGAGCAGGCCCTAGAGATTGCGGAGTCGCTGATTCGCTCGGGGGGGATTGACGTGATGGTGATTGACTCGGTGGCAGCGCTGGTGCCACGGGCGGAGATCGAGGGGGAGATGGGGGATGCGGTGATGGGAATGCAGGCCAGGTTGATGTCGCAAGCCTTGCGCAAATTGACCGGGGCGATTTCGAGTACCAACACGATCGTGATATTTACCAATCAGCTGCGCCAAAAAATTGG
>CAZXEW010000047.1:0-13585 GCA_964640215.1 uncultured Gammaproteobacteria bacterium | reverse complement strand
ATTTAAGGTAAGTGTCAACCAATTTGTCTCCTGCATCGCTCTATTGCTTCCCTGGTTTGGAGTATTGAATACATCCCATCCAGCATATGCACCAGTATTTTGGACAGTTAGCGTATCTAGTCCAGTGTAAAAAGAGAGGCCGTTGTTAAATTTGCGTGGCATGTATTTCATCAGTTCATACTGCGGATAAGGATCTAAAACATAAGTTTTTAACAAAGTGGTGACGTTGTTTGAAACTGGTGGTGGCGGAGGAGTAGCAACCGGAGGAGCGTTTAGGGTAATTGTCGCATTATATTGTTGCTGAGTACCGTTCGAAGCGACGAATTTAACATAAACAGTTTTAGCGCCTAGTGTGCTATTAGCAAAAGTAAAACTATTAATCGTCGGGTTAGCCGTAAACGGAGAAATTGTTGTAACGTTATTACTAAATGTCGAGTCATCCGATATATAGGCGGAGGCGGTCGTCACAACCGGTGAAGGTGTTACGGTTGGGGTAGTAGTCGCAACTGGAGTTGGCACTGGCGTAGAAACTGGAGTCGGGGAAGCAGTTGCAACCGGGGTTGCAGTTGGAACAGGAGTAGGTGTTGGGGTAATCGGAGTCGGGGCAGGACTTGGAGGAGGTGTTGCAACCGGAGATTGCGAATATAAGTTGCTAGTCGGGATAACCTGTTTAGGAGTAGACGGCGAACTCCATGATAACCTAGCACCCGCGCCTCCTCTGTTTTCATAATAATCCATCTGGATTGTATAGGCTCGGCCTGCAGTTAAAGTTACAACACCAGATGATTCACGAAATCCGCGATCCTTCCAATAATTGATGATTCGCTGGTTGTTCACCCAAAGCCTTACCCCATCATCAGTTGTAGCATAAAACTTATACGTCTCTGACTTATCAGGTACGATATATCCAGTCCAACGAACAGAAAAAGTATCGGGTCCAATGCCAGAAACCGGTGAACCATTACCCCAACTAAAATCGATCTTTGGATCTACCCGCGAAATTAAAGTTCCTGTAAAATCTCTATTATCATAATATTTTCCCAAAAGACCGTCACCAGTAGTGTTTTGAGCGTAGGCGTTTTTAACCAACAAATCTGGAGCAAAGTCACCACTATTTAAAGATGTTACAGCAACCCCCCAAGGTGACACTAGCGACACCTTAACTGTTGGGCTTGTAGTTTGAGTTATCTGCGCTCCTCCATCATCAACGAAAGTCACACCAGGAGTCAAAGCAAAAGAAGGAAGCTTAGAATATAGATCCTTAAAAATCCCAGTATTAAACTGAGCGAATTGACTAATAGCGATAAATGCAATCACACCTAATGCAGCCACTAGTAGAAAGATATGGGCGATTCCCTTTTGATTGATATTTTTGGGCAGTCTCATTTTCAATGCGTTTTAAACACTTATATATTATTTGATTTACATGAATCGATTGTCAAGTTCCAAAATTACTCATACTTAAACTGGTTACCTTAGCCCAGACGAACCGGTAGCAGAGGAGGAGGCAGGTGTGGTTTTCAAGGCCTTCAGGATCGTTTCGATATCAACCCGACCCTTTTTCAAATCATCCCGGGCGTTGTTGAGTTTAGCTCTGGAAGCTTGCAAGGCAGCTCTGTTGGATGCTTGATTACCAGCCGGAGTCAAAGGCAACACCGTTGTCTGGACACCTAAAACCAGCGCTCTGGCATCACTGATTTGTGTATTCAAATCAGTCAAAGCAGCTTGGGCTTTAGGATCTGGATACCCGGCTAGCGCTTGGCCTAGTTTTATCGAAATAGCCGCCATTCGATCTGCAATCATCGATATCGAATCGGCCGCAATCATTAAACCGACCTGCGGCATCACAAACGCGTAAACATGATAATCATTAACAATCGCCTTCACATCCGTCCGAAGCGTCGCAATATCGCTATCTCCATCAATTTTCGTCTTTAAATCAGTCATATTAGTAATCTCACTTTGGATCTCGGTAGTCAAAGTTGTTTTGTCAACCACGCTCAACCGGGTCGAGGCTTGAATCCGGGTCAATAAATTATTCAGAGTCGTCAACCGCCGGGTGATTTCTGCATTAGCCTTAGTCTTAAGTTTATCAACTCTTTGCTCAACAACACTCACCCTGGCTGTCCCGGCACTGCCACTAGCCGGTACCTGCGCCCAAGCTACTCCACTATTTACTATGGTCAAAGCCAAACCCATCCCAGCCGCCGCCATTTTTATGCTTATATTTTTCATCGTTTCAATTCATTCCGACAAATCACCCTGTCGATCTGCCAATCCCTGATCTACACTATTTATATCTGTATCCAAACCATTCATACTCGCATCAACGCTGCCCACCAACTCGTTGACTGTCGGTTCAGCGGCTTGAGGGGAAGGTTCTGGTGTTACTACCACCTGTGTGGGTGCAGTCACCGCTGGCTGAGGACTAGTCTGAGCTGATTTAGTCGATTTTAAATAAAAATAAGCTCCAAAAATACCCAAAACCACCACCAGCACCACTGCGCTAACAATCATAATTAATTTATTCCCCGAGCCGCTATCCCCTGGTCCAGCTGCCACCACCTGAGGCTTGAGATCTACCGGAGGTGTTGGATTTGCGCTCGTTGGGGGGGTGGTCGTCATCAAAGGTGGTGTGAACCCATCTGCCGGCATCGCGTTTTGGGGATTATCGATCGGTGGAGGAGGAGACATCACTGGATTTTCTGGAACTGGCGGAGTCGGTTGAGCAGGTTCATCTCCCATAACTGTTTAAACTTACCAAATCCCCTTACCCACTGTCAACCTTACTGACTAAGCATGTTACAATTTAAAAAGTCTTCTGCCCATGAAATTATTTTTCCTGACCCTTATCTCCCTAATCACCCTTACCACCCTTACCACCCCAAAAATCTCTTTGGCTAGAACCACCCCAGAGGACATTGTCAACACCAAGAGGGGAGGCTACCTTCAAATTGTTTCCCGATATAGCCTCACCCATCAACAACAACTTCTCACATTGTCCGACAACATCGCTAAAGTCAATCAAAAAATAACCGATGATCTGGAAACAAACGCCGAGCACCAAGGCCAAATCTTGGATGAATACGCCAACCGCCACCCCAACGCTGATCTTACTAACGCCCGCTACTGGCTGACCTTCGCCCACGAAGCCGTCGCCTACCAAGCCGCCCACATTTATATTTACAACCTAACAGGGGAGGGTAGCATCCGCCGCGATGCCCAAAACCTGATCTCCAACCTCCAATCCGATCTCTCAGTCCTGCAGTCCAAAGTCGAAAAATCAAGAATAATAATTGCAGCTCTGGTAACTAAGTCCTAGGTCCTGCCTCCGAAGGAGGGGCGTACTACAACTAAGTCCTATATATGCCAAGCTTAAAATCACTCATCCTCACCATCATCCTAGCCCTCCTAATCGCCGCCGTGATTTTTATATTTTCCAGCCAAAACTCCATCTCACCCAACCTCATCGCCCAAACCATCTCCCGCATCCAAAAACCTGCCCCACGAAGCCTTCCTGGCCCCCATAGCCTTGGCGAAGGGGGTGGCGAAGTGGGGACCCCTTCTCCAAAACCAACACCCCCACCTCTTGACCCCAACACCAATCTCTCCACCGAAATCAACTCCCTCCAAATCCCCAACTACACCTCCGACTTCCAATCCCTCAAAACCGAAGTCGACAGTTTCTAGCCCATGATATAATACCTGCATGAAAAAGCTCACCTTCAAAACTATAATTCAAAAAGATGGCAACGGCTACCACGGCTTCGTTCCAACCCTCCCGGGCTGTCACACCTATGGTCAATCTGTCAAAGAAGTCCGCAAAAATATCAAAGAAGCAATTAAAGGCTGGATCGAAACCAATCAACAACTCGGTTGGAAAATCCCTCAAGACAACACCTCAGAAATTACCGAAACCGTCTCCATCGATGTAAACCTGCCCAAACAGGTTTATGCCTAACATTCCAGCCACAACCGGCCAAAAACTTATCAAAATATTGGCAAAGTCAGGGTTCACTCTTAACCGAATCTCTGGTAGCCATCACATACTTGTAAACTCCGATTCTAAAATTACCATCTCAGTTCCAGTCCACAAAGGCAAAAGTCTCGGAAAAGGGATTACTCTTGCTATCTTAAAAGATACCAACCTCAGCGTCGAACAATTCCTCAAACTTTCCAGAAAAGTTTAGTGGTGGGCCGCCACATTAGCATTGTGTTCTTCCAAAGTCCGGGCATAGTATGAGTTTCCCTTTGAATCATGGTAGTAATAAAGATAGGGGGTTGACGAATCTGCATCAGCCACCGCTTTCAAAGACGACAACGACGGGTTACAAATAGGGGAGGGCGGTAGGCCAACATGGAGGTAGGTGTTAAAAGGGGAGTCGACTGTCTTATAATCCTCGGTGTTAACCGGCTGCCAAAATATAAATTTGACTTGGCTTTTTGGCTGTAAGCTGTAAGCTGTAAGCTGTAAGCTATCCCTAGCATACTGGACAGTCGCATCGACATTCAAAGCCATCCCAATTTTGAATCTTTTCAGCAATATACTAGCCACCTTTTGTCTGACATCATCCGAGCGAGCCTCCCGTTCAACCAGCGACGCCAAAATCACCCCTTGCTCCGGTGTCAATCCATTAGCTCGCACTTTAGACTGTAGCGGCGCATCATATTTTTGGTCAAAATTTTCCCTTAGCCGCTCTACCACTTCATCTACCGTCACATCCTTGCTGAATACATATGTGTCCGGAAACATATAGCCTTCTTTAGCCACCTTCAAAAATGCGGTTTGCGGTAAGCCGAGAGCAGTCAGCAATTTGCCCGCCATCTCTTCATCCCGCCAGCCTTCGATCAGCGTTACCCGCATATCCAGCGAACCCTTTGCCATTTTATCGGCGATTTCAGCCACGTTCAAAGCAGGAGAGAGCTTAAAATCTCCCGCCTGGATCTTGCCATCACGCCCCGTATTTTTCAAATAAATCTTAAACGCGAAAGGGGAGCGGATCAAACCATCATTTTTCAATCGATTCGCGATACTTTCAACACTTTCACCACTTTCCACTATGAAATCCTGCTCTTGACCACCCACATCAACCGCTGAATTGAGATAGTTCCAATATAGATAGGGGATAGCCACCAAAACCCCTAAAAAAATGAGTACAAAAATTATTTTCCCTGATGATTTCTGCTGTTTGCTATACATAATGTAACTTCTCGTCGTGCCTCCTCGAAGAATATCGTTCGAGCAAAGCCGCGTATGACGCGGTGCACCCGAGAACCTACCCTGACTTATCCACAATTCGATCCAAATAGTCCTGTAATATAATCACTGCCGAGTGACTATCCTCTCTCAATTTTTGTTTTTTAGACGATCCTATAATTCTCATTTGCGCCCTGGCCGAATGAGAGGAGAGTGTCTCGGGCACTATCACTATCTCCACTCCTCTGCCAACCATTTTTTTCACGAAATTTTCGACCATTTTCACGACCTCACCCGATTCAGGCTTTCCCACCACCATTGTCTCAATTCCCTCCTCCCCTACTACCCTACTCACCTTCTCAAACGCCTCCTCCAAACCATTCACCTCCAAAATTTTCAGCGGACTCGCCACCTCACCCTCACTCACAGCCAACCCAATTTTCTTCTTCCCATAATCCACCCCAAGATATTTCATAGGACTTAGTTTAACAGGACTTAGGACCTAGTTTCCACTCAATAGCAAACAAATACTGAATGTAACTTCTCGTCGTACCTCCTCGAAGAATATCGTTCGAGCAAAGCCGCGTATGACGCGGTGCACCCGAGAACTTACCATATTAGTATCTTGGTTAGAGTCGCCTGTATCCTAACTTTGCTGCAATCTCGCCAAAACCACCAACCTCTTGGTATTAAACCCAGGCGGCACACAGGTCATCACTGACAAGTACCTCCCCACCGTATCCGGCGGATTGACCACCCATACCTCAGTCGGTTCAACAATTTTCATCACCTCGACGATATATTTATAAATCTGCCCCTCGACATTTAAATTGATCTCATCCCCTTTTTTCAAATTCGGCAAATTGGCCAAAATCGCCTTGTAATTATCATTCTTAAAAAGCTGCGTCAGCGACGAGTGACCTGTAATAAACACATTCCCCCGCTCACCCGGCAAGGCCGATCCAGGCAAATGCGCCAAATGAGTATCAAAATCATTTGTATCTACCACCACATTTGCTTCAGTTATATTAATTTTAGGAATACTCAGCTTAAAATTAGAATAGGACGGCGCCACCTGTCGTTTGTTAGTCGACACAATCGCCGGAAAATCCCCCTGCTTCTCAATCGACACCCCGAGCACCCCCCCACCCTTGGGCGTCGGATCAATCAGCAAGGTGTTTTGATTCGTAAATGCCACCTCCCACGCTTTATAAGCCACAAACGGCATCACCACCTGCACCAGCACAAACACCCCCAACCCCAAACTAAACAAAGAAATTATTCGCCACATCTATATCCAGAGTAAGCAATTTCACGAAACTTGTCAAAACTACCTGTCATCTTACAATATCGTTTCGAAAAAATTTGCTTAATTATCTAGTTAAAGGGAAGACTTTTCTATAAATTTCTAAAGCCAGGCTAGTTCCTCTTGCTATCGACCTCTGCAATTCCAAAGAATAAGGCAGTTGCGCTGGATAACGACTTGGCTTTCCACTAGCGTCTTTCACTACCTCTTTTAATAAAGTGACTCCCGTTGGATCTCCCTTTAATAATCCCAAACCAATTACCGCATCTGATAGTACCCGGTTCGCTGACAAATCCTCGTGTTGCTCCAAATCTTGGACGGCCGCCTCAAGTTGACGGAAACCAACCTGGTTTGTACCTGGGTTAAACATTGCTTCAGCCACCGATAATCTAATCATGGCAAAATTCAACCCTTGGTGCATAAACGCAATGCTACAAAAAGCTAAAATATTATCGACCGGATAAACCATATGCTCCCGCTCTATCATGGCTTGGCCAAAATATTCATCCGCACTTTTTGTGATTTCTGGAGCAACATCAGTATGTACATAAGACCTCACCAGCTGCCGTCTTGACATCTCTATGCCCTCAGAACTCAAACGGACTCGTAAGTCTTGCAGTTGCATAGCAAGCTGTTTTTGGCGATCCTGACCAACAACTAATCTTAAACAACGACCCTTCAAGCGCGGATAAACGTCAGCTGTCACTAAATCGAATTTCTCAACCGAAGGTGAGATAGTTCGCATCATTTCGATGGCTGTCTGAATCTGAACTTGCGATCGTTCTAACATCGGCTGTATTCTACCATATCAGCCTGTCGAGTGACTCTTTCAAGGATATCCACCTTCCATGTGTACTAGCTTGGCACATGTCCTTTTTTCGCGTCTAATAGCTGATGGCTGAGAGCTGATAGCTCTCCTTACTTCGCCATCACTTCAAGGCTAATATTTTTAGTCATAAACGGAATTCTCTGCAAAAATCCCGGCAATTTCGGCTTAAAAGCCGCTTCCACCCCGATCACATTCTCAATCCGTTTGATGATAGTGACCGCCTCCCCCACACTTTTTCCCGTGATCTCTTTTTTCAGTTTTTCCTGATCAATAATCGGCACCAATTTGCCCAAAAATTTGGCGTTAAATGTCAACTTTCCCTCCTTATCCACACTATTGGCCGCCGCTTGAGTCTGCGAATCCGCCAAATTCAATTCATACCCCTCCGGCACGCTCGTATCGCTTGACTTAGCTACAATCGTCTTCAAATCCCCATCCGAATATGCCGTCCCCTTAAAATTGATCGCTAGCGCTAGGGTAAACTCACTCGCCTGATCCCCGACATTTTTGGAAAAATTCTGAGAGGTAATATTCTCCTGCAGCCCTTCCTGTAAAATCTTCATATCCCCGGTTAATTTCCCCTGAATGGCATCCTGAGCTTTTTGCCTCAAGCTAGAGGCCACCTGCGCCAACAACTTTTTCTGATCATCCGCGGTCACCACCATAATATTTTTACTGGTCCCACCCGAAAAAGCCGTATCAATTTGAGCTATCACCTGCGAATCATTAAACCCACTCACCGCCAAATTCGTCCCGGCCGGCAAATTGCCATCCGGCCCGATCACCTGAGCAGTTACCCCGACCGAATCGGACTTACCCGGCGTAATAATCGTCTGAAAATTCGGCCCCGGTTGAGCCGACTGCGACGCGATCGCAACCCCACTGTCCAAGCTAAATTTTTGCCCGCCGGTTGACGACAGCACAGTCCCCTTCGCTAAATTTTTAGAAGAATCCGTTTTGTTATAAATAATCACTTTTCCTTTGGCCGGATCTCCAATTTGCTTATTCCCCGATGCACTCCCTTTTCCGGTATCATTAACCGCCACATCGATCACTTTACCCGGAATTTTTTTAGCCGCAGCATCTACTTCTTTAATACTTGGATCTGCAATAACTATCGCGTCCTTCTCCATCACTTTAGCATCAATAAAAATCGACACCGTTGCCTTAACCATCGTCACGTACGTCCCGATCCCCGCCACCAAAAACACCACCACAAAGCCCAGTACCAGATTTCGCAAGGAAAACAGTCCACCCCCTCCTCCAGTCAAACCACCCAACATCCTCGAAGGCCAACTCATCAATCCCCCACCTCTTACCCCTATCTCCCGACCCGTCGACGGCACGTCCCCGTATTGCCCAACCGGCATCTTCCCACGCTTCACCATCTCCCCACCGTCTTCGAAATCTTTAAACACCCCATCATCCGGCACATAAGACGCTGGATGTTCGACATCCGTTTCATCAAACTCAACTTCCATATTCTCGATATCCCCGGCCACAAATCCGGCCTTCTCGAGCTGTTCTTTTTGCTTCGGATCTTCCCTCAGTTGCTCTCCCCGATGCAACAATCCTCCGTCTTTTTTCGAATTTAAGGCTTGGGGTTGGTAACTAACATCCGGATTAAGCTCCGACGCCCCGGCAAAACAGACCGCTTGAATCGTCACACTCTCATCGAGCAAATCGATCTTCGGCAAATGCAAAAACGGCAACTTACTCATCCACGGAAACGACACCAGCTTTTCCTTCAAACCACTGCCTTTGCTCTGACCAAACACCAAAATTCGGGATGGCAACACCTCAATCTCGTCAAACTGCAGTAAAATCTTTTCTAAATCAAAGGCCAAATCTTCCGACCGCCTGATTTCTTTGCTACCAACTATTTTTCCGCCTTTAACCACACTCACCACTAATGGGTCAGCATAATTGATCAGCACCGCTGTTGTCGGCACCCCTGTTTGTTTTTGTAAAAAATGGGAAATGGCATGCGACATCGACACAAACGCCATCGGCTCCAAATCCAAATCCTTGGTCAATTTGCGCAGAGATTTTAGGTATTCTTCTTTCAGATTATCATCCTGCAACCAATAATCTGGTACCCCAAACAACACTTTCGATGGATTAAACTCAAAATCGGCCAACGCTTCATCGAGCGCCTGATTAGCCGCCTCAGTCAACTCGCTGTGATGACGATACGGAGCACTGGCTGTGTTCAAAATCTGCAAAGCCCGACCCCGCAGCATCCAAACCCCGGCCGTAATCTTATCGGCCGAAATATCAATCGCGAAAAAAACTTCAGAACTAACCGAGTTGTTAAAAAAAGGCAAATTTGGCAGCAATCCCTTTAGATTCATACGAAGAAGTACTCGGTTAGATCGAGCAATACCTCATTTTAGCACATCCGGCAAGACAATCGGGAACTCAAAACCGGTGGTTTTGACTTTTCTTTTTCCGTCATTCCCGCCAGGGGCGGGAATCTAGTATAATTCCTTCATGAATTCAAGCCAAGTCCGGACCAAATATCTAAACTTTTTCAAAAGCCATGGTCACAAAATTATTCCTTCCAGCTCGCTCGTGCCTGAAAACGACCCTACAACTCTTTTTACGGGCTCAGGCATGCAACCAATGTTACCTTACCTTCTTGGCCAAACCCACCCCGAAGGCGCCAGAATCGCTGATTCTCAAAAAGTCTTCCGCGCTCAAGACATCGAAGAGGTCGGCGACAACCGCCACGACACTTTTTTTGAAATGCTCGGCAACTGGAGCCTGGGTGATTATTTTAAAGAAGACCAACTGACTTGGCTGTTCGAATTTTTAACTGACGAAATTGGTCTTGATCCTCACAAACTTTATGTGACGGTTTTTATCGGCGATCAAAAATATGATCTGCCAAAGGACACCGAGTCGGCCGCTATATGGAAAGAGCTGTTCAGTCAAAAAAATATCGAAGCCAAAGAAGTCGAAACCGGCTCCGAGCAAGACGGCTACCAAAAAGGCCTCCAGGACGGCCGGATTTTTTACTACGACGCCCACAAAAACTGGTGGTCCCGCGCCGGTATCCCTGAAAAAATGCCGGAAGGCGAACCAGGCGGTCCAGATTCCGAGGTTTTTTACGATTTCGGCACCCCCCACGATCCAAAATATGGCTCAAATTGTCACCCCAACTGCGACTGCGGCCGCTTTCTGGAAATCGGCAATTCAGTTTTTATGCAATATCAAAAAAACAGCGACGGTTTCAGCGAACTCCCCCAAAAAAACGTTGATTTTGGCGGCGGACTCGAACGCCTGACCATGGCCGCCAACCACCAACCCGATCAATTCAAGCTCGATCTATATACCCCGATTATTGAAAAACTAACTGATAAACTAAATATTTCATATATTAGTCATCCCCGATCCAGTCGGGGATCCATTGATTCCCACCTCCGCGGGAAAGACATCTCAGAAGATAGTAATACTATCGCCTTCCGCATCATCGCCGACCACATCAAAGCCGCCACCTTTCTGATTAAAGACGGCGTTCTCCCCTCCAACAAACTCCAGGGCTACGTCCTCCGCCGTCTCCTTCGCCGGGCCGCTGTTAAAATCCACTCCCTCAAAGAAGGCTCAATGGAAATCCTCCCCAGCTTAGTCGATCCTGTCATGGATATTTATGCCGATACCGGATATTTTCAATCTGAAGACTGGAATCTGATCCGCCCCGTCATCGAAGAAGAGATCTCTAAATTTCAAAAAACCCTCCGCCAGGGCCTGCGTGAATTCGAAAAAATTGTAAAATCCCCAACCTTCCAAACCAACCCTACCTCCCCAAGTACCATTCCTCTAGGTAAACTTGCCTTCGATCTCTACCAAACCTACGGCTTCCCCCTCGAAATCACCGAAGAACTTTTCCAGGAAAAAGGCCAACAAATCGATCATGTTCAGTTTGAAACCGAGTTCGAAAAACACCGCACTCTTTCCCAAACCTCGGCTAAGGGCATGTTTAAAGGCGGCCTCCAAAATCACTCCGACGACACCAAAAAACACCACACCGCCACCCACCTCATGAACCAAGCCCTCCACCAAGTCCTCGGCACGCACGTCATCCAACGCGGCAGCTACGTCTCCTCCGACAAATTTCGCTTCGATTTCACCCACCCCTCAAAACTTACCCCCGAACAAATTCAAAAAATCGAAGACAACGTCAACCAAAAAATTAAGGAAGACCTACCTGTCAATTTTGTCGACCTCCCCGTAAACGAAGCCCTAAAAGTCGGTGCCCTCCACGCTTTCAATGAAAAATACGCTGATATCTGTCGCATCTACTTCGTCGGTAATACCCTCGAAACCGCCTGGAGCAAAGAATTCTGCGGCGGCCCTCACGTCGAGCACACTGGAGAGCTCGGAAAATTCTCAATCACCAAAGAAGAATCCGCTGGCTCTGGAATTAGACGCATATATGCTAAAATAGCATAAAGAAATTGTAGTTTACAAACTCCATGCATCGAAGTCTAGAAGAAATAATGGCTTACAACGTTCAGCACTCAGAAGAAAGGTGGGCTGAAAGATCGATGCAAAATCTTGAACAATGGCTACTCAAACACTCACCCACCAGCGCCCCAGAAATACCCCTCGATGTTTGGGTCTTCCAAGGATATCAGGTCAATCGTATCGCTAAAAAACGCATCCCTTTGGCAATTTCGGCAATCGCTCATCCTATTCCGACAGTTTTCTTAGGGTTACCTGAACTAATGTTCAGTCTCAAAAAGAATGCCCGACAAGAGCTAGAAGAAAGATTCAAAAGACAAATCGATTATGCAAAACAATCAAGATCACGGACTACTATCCTCGAGCACCCCGATACCCATCAAAAAGCTTATGTCATCGGAAGTACGGAGCACCTTCAACACAAAGGTTATCAAATTCAAGAAATCCCACAACGAACTTCGATAACCTTAGAATTTTTAGAGGCACATTCAGTTAGCGACCTTGGAAGACTCGCCCTAGAAATATCCAAATTCAATCACAGAGACTATCTGGGCTTATCACTCTATGATCTCACCTCACAGCTGTGCGTCATCCGTAACACACCGCCAGAACAACATGAAGAATGGCTAGATACCCCTAATACTGCATTCAGAAACAAGACACCTCGACAGGAAAGTGGAAAACCATATGCTGATTGGGTGTTTAAAGATAGCATTCTCGGTACCATATTAGGAACAAGCGGTTACTAGCTAAATTCCCTAAACTAATTTAGTCCTTCTTCGGATTACCCAATAATCATCCGCCGGATCTGGAATTAGGCGTATCTACGCCCAGGTGATCTAAAATTAGGATCATAATACCCCTCTTGACATATCCAACCGCTGGTATTATAACTAACCCTGCTTGCCCAACCAACAATGGCTACAACTATCGAACGAGCTACTCCTCAACAAATTGACAGATTTACTCAAACTTACCTATCCGACTCACCATTTTGTCAATCATTAATTAGAATATTCGATAATATAACATCCGTTGCACAGAGAATATATACCCAAACAGACGAATCTGGCCAAAGTTTTCTTTTTGCTGGAGCTTCTAGCCGAAAGACTGCCAATTCGGTAACTAAACTTCGAATCGAACGATATAATTATCAAGGACCACCACCTGTAACTCATGCTTTACTCTCAGTTAGTCACTACAAGCCAGACTCTGGGAAGGACTTCGACGAAGAAACCATCGGCCCAAACATCCTTTTTCCGAACGATAAATATGGCGATTTAGTTGCTCGCGCTCGTGATGGGATTTATGGGGGTATAAGAGCCGGTGATGTCCAAGTCTTATCAAATCCAAAGTTTCCGGTCATGGCGGATGATTACCATCGCTGGTTATTTGAAATAGTAGCCCCTTCTTTTTTAAGAGAAACTGCTAGTCTTGATCCAAATACTCGACTCTACGGGTTAGCTCTAACATAACCTCAAATAAATCTATCTTCAATTAACTAGCCAACTTTTTTAGTGCTTTATCTAAACTCACCAATTCCGCTTTTTCGGCCCTCGCCAAACTTAAATAGCTAGCATCATAGATACTTAACTTATTTTCAACCGCTAAAGCGTAAACTTTTTGATAATCAATGAGCATCATTTGAATATTCAGACCGAAAAACTGATCGATCAAATCCTTAGCTAATTTATTATTGATTCGCTTAGACATCTGTGCCGACTTCAACCCATTTAATACTTCATAAGGCAAAAGATCGACTGAAATAAACTCCCTTTTGCCCGCT
>CAZXEW010000046.1:0-5781 GCA_964640215.1 uncultured Gammaproteobacteria bacterium | reverse complement strand
CTAGAAGCTAGTTAAGTGTGGATAAGTCTCATTCTTTACATCCGGTAAGTGGTATGATTATCCTATGCGTCACAAAACTATTTTAATTGTATTTTCCGTCCTATTCCTCCTCTCCTCTGCCTTAATCTTCACCCAATCAATTATTTCTCCCGTTAATGCCCAATCAACTTCCAGTGGTGATGTTTCCGGCTTTGCCTGGGGTTCCAATATGGGGTTCATTCGTTTTAATGGTGGGAATTATGGTGTGTCGCTCCTTCGTGATCCAGGAGTTCAAGGAGCACGCTTTTCCGGTGATTCATATGCCTGGGGCTCAAATATTGGCTGGATCAGATTCAAGCCAATAATCAGTGCCTCTGGAGACAACGCCCTCCCCACTGGAGCCACTGACGCCCATGTGGCAAGATTAGAGGTTGACAACACAACCGTCACTGGTTGGATTAGAGCGTGTTCAGTCTTTGTTAGTGATTGCGCTGGCCTTCTGCGTCCTTCAGCCCAGACTGGGGGTTGGGATGGTTGGATAAAAATGAATGCCACTGGTGATATCACCAAAGACGTTCACCTCACAGCCAGCAATCAATTCCAAGGCTATGCTTGGGGAGCCACGAATGTCGGGTGGATTGATTTTTGCGGTACCGCCAGTGGTAATGGTAATTATTGTGTTAGTTTAAACTCCGTGCCAGTGACTTGTTCGGTGAACCCAACTCTTCTTCAATTCACTGATAGTAGTCCTCTTACGGCAACTTGGAGTTCCAGTTTGACGGATTCGAACTACAATTACAATTGGCACTGGGATTACGGTTCCCCGGATATTCCGAGCGCTGGGCCTCATGATATAAGCTATGGCGCTAATTCTCCTCAATCAATTCGAGGAACTATCTCTGTCATTGATAAAAACGATCCCAGCAAAATTCTTGGCGAAGGTACTTGCGTGTTGACAACTGAAGATTCCAGGCAAAAGGTTTTGACAGTTAGTGTCCTTGGCACTGGTGCAATTTATGGGAATGTCGCCGACTCGGCAGATTCCGCAAAGATAAATTGTGGGTTTAATGGCGGGGCTTGTTCACACAATCAATATCTAACTGATGGACTAGTTACACTGACTCGTGAAATTAGTACTGATGGGTGGAATCTGTCAACGGGTCGAATTACTTTTGGAAATTGGGTAGTGACTCCGTCAAGCGCAAGAGTTTCTGGATGTGGATCCGCAGATATTACTTGTCAGATAAAGCTGAGCGAACCCACGGGGACAACCGTCGTTTCTTATTTCGTTAATCCGACCCCAACCGCCGTCGCCACTCTTACGGCCACACCGCTCTCGATTAATATTGTCGATCATACCTCCGGTTTTGATGCTAGATCAACGAGATCAACAATCGAGGCAATTAATACTGGAACCGCGGATATCCAAGTTTGTTTGGTGAGTGTGAAATCAAAAAGAACTGGTCAACAAAAATTAGATGACATTATAACTAATGTACCGGGCGGGACGAATGACTTACCGGCTTGCTTATTCGACGGAAATTTGGCTAATAGCTCTTGTAACTCAGCAACTAATTGTTTTGACGTCCCTGCTCCCCTCGATGGTTCCTCCAATACGGTGACAAAATCATTTCTCATTAATATCAAAGACAAATTCAGGGCGATCAAGGATAATTCCCCTTACGATGTTGTCATTGAGGTGAGAAAGGATGGGGACTACCTCACCATTCCAGGTTATCCAACTCGAGTTAACTTGGAATTTGTCTATCGGCCATCCGGTTCCTTTCCGCGCTAAATGAAAAATGGGTTTACCTTAATCGAGATGATGGTGGTGCTTAGTATTTTCACCATCATGACTGGCGTCGTATTGGCCAACCTCCCCCAATTCCGTGAACGCACCGCTCTTCAATTAGTCGCTCAAAAAATGTCATTAACTATTCGCGAAGCCCAAGTTTACGGGGTGGGGGTTAAATCTTCTAGCGTCACAGTCTTTCCATCCCACGGTATCAATTTCGGAGATCTTGACATTGCGGGTAATAAAAAATCTTACATTTTGTTTGCAGATATTTATCCAGCAAGTCCTACGATTGGCAACAACAACTACGATTCTAGCCCCATTGGTGAAATTGTGACGAAGTATGATCTCACGGGAACAGTTGAAATCCAGTCTATTAGTACATGCAATCCGCCAGGAAATCCTGCAGATTGTACTTCCCGAGATTCTGGTTTAAATATAGTTTTTGATCGCCCTAAGACAGAAGCAAATTTTACAGACACTTCTTCCGGTAATGCCATAACCCCCTCAGCCAGCTATGCGAGAATTACTATTAAATCAAGTCGGAGTAACGATCAAAGATTTATTGATGTCTGGAACACCGGGCAGATCTCGGTCAAAATACCACCACCATTACCATGAAGCTACAAACTACAAACTACAAGCTAAAAGTTTACCCGACGATGAGGCAGGCTACCCTCGGCTTCACTCTCGTCGAGATCATGGTGGCAGTGTCTCTTTTCGCCATCGTGGCTGTAATTACAACTGGAGCTCTAGTGACAGCGAGCAACGTCAATCGTAAAGCCCAAGCAATTAAAGTGGCAATTGATAACTTGAATTTTGCGATTGATAGTATGGTGCTGAATCTTCAGCAAGGGAGAAAATTCCACTGTGTCCGAGGTTTTCCTTTGAGTTGGGTTTCAATCTATGATTCATTTATGTCTTGTTCTGATTTAGACAGCCCAGGTGAGGCAATTGCTTTTAATTTTGGTCCATGCCCAGATTCAGGTTCAGGACCAGATTGTGAGCAAATGATCTACCGTCGTTATGAAGATCCTTCCAATAACAATAATGGTAGTATCCAATTTTGGCATGACAGTGGAAGTTTTGTGGATATCACTGCTCCGGAAATTAATATCAAAGATTTTAAAGTGCATGTCATTGGTAATAATTCTGAATCAGCCGCCCGAGCCCTTTTGGTAATCAAGGGTGAGGTAAATGGTAGTACCAACACAGCAACGGAATTTAGTCTTGAAAACACAATTTATGCCCCATTCTAAACATTATTTATCGAGGCACGAAGGGTTTACTCTCATTGAAGCTTTGGTAGCAATTACCATCCTGCTTCTTGGTGTTCTTGGCCCACTTTCGACAGCGACTAGAGGAATTACTGATGGCTTGATTGCCAAAAATAAAATTGTGGCGCTTGGTTTAGCTCAAGAGGGAATCGATCTAGTTCGAGTAAAAATTAAGAATAATCTGTCTTATGGTAACAGGTCCGAATGGCTCGCTGGCCTCGACACTAGTCCAGCAGATTGCCTTAATAATACCTGTTCAGTTCTTGTTTTAAGTAATGAGTATAGTGAGTGTGCCGGTACTGATTGTGACCTCAGCTACAGTAATGACGAGGGGGTTTATGCCGTAGCTACCAGTGGTGGAGTTGGACCAATTTTCAACCGAACGATTCAAATCAAGAAGTTGGATGATATGGGCCCAAATTTTGACGTTGATAACGGTGATTATGGGGTAGAAGTGACAGTGATTGTAGGCTGGTCGGATAAGAATCAGTCCCAGTCAGTCACTCTCAGGAGTTATCTCTATAATAACATTTTAATATGACTCCAAATTTTTCAAAAACACGCGGTTTCGCCATTCTCTACGCCGTTCTGATGGTGAGTATTGTTCTGACTATTAGTTTGACTCTTCTTGATATTTCTTACAAACAGCTAGTTCTATCATCGATCAATAAAGAATCTAAACTTGCATATTATGCCGCCGTTAACGCGTTAAATTGTGCCAATTATTGGGATCTTAGTTCAAATAAGCCGTTTGGAGATTTTGTTGACTATTCAGATGGAATAGTTACTGCTCCTGGGGACAGACGAATTAATTGTACTGGGACTGTTATTCTAGAGAGTAGTGTTGTTTTCGATCCTTTCGATAAGACCAGTACTTTCGATGTTAATTTTCCTGATGGTTCCACTGCTCATGTCGTGGTAACCAAGGGTCAAGATCCCGCGAATACAATTACTCCTGGTGATACTTTTATTCGGGTTGATGGTTATAACACAGCTGATGTGAATAATCCTCGACGAGTTCAACGAAGCCAGGTTTCAGAGTAAATAAAGCCCACTGGCGAGGATAGTCCTCGCCAGTCGCCAGTCCTCGCCAGTCGCCAGCAACCTACAGCTTAAAAACGTTGCAGAATAAGGGTTTTTAGATCTATTACACAAATTGCTCTTAAAAGAGCAATTTGTTATACTTCAAGGATGAAAATATTTAATCGTGATATTAAGCCACGAATTGAGTCTGTTCTGTTTAAGAATAAAATGGTTATTATTTTAGGTCCTCGTCAATCAGGGAAGACCACTCTAGCCAAAAAGATTGTTTCGACTTATGGGCAGGAAGGGGAATATTATGATTGCCAGTTAGCTGATATTCGTAACCATTTTGTTGTCGGTGAGCCAGATAAATTATTACCCTTAACGGTTGGGAAAAAGATTGTCGTCTTTGATGAAGCCCAAACGATTCAGGATATCGGCACAGTTTTAAAAGTATTCCATGATACCTATCCCGGGGTCCAAATTATTGCCACTGGATCGTCATCATTTGATTTGGCCAATAAAATAAATGAACCAATGACCGGTCGAGCATTTGAATTTCTACTCCTGCCGCTCTCTTTGTCTGAAGTCAGTTTGGCCTATCCCGATTTAAGCGAGTCGGATCTATTATCTCTTATGAAATTCGGTTCATATCCGGCGGTGGTGGCGTCCGAAACGATTGATGAAAAATTATTCGCGATTAGGAATATCGCCACCAACTATTTGTATAAAGATGTTTTTGTTTTTGAAGATATTCGCAATCCAAAAGTTTTTGAGGATTTGTTAAAAATGTTGGCCTTGCAAATTGGTTCAATGGTTTCGGTCAATGAATTAGCCCAAGGATTGGGTGTGACGAGGACAACTGTAAATCGTTATCTAAGATTATTAGAGCAGTCTTTTATTATTAAGCGGGTTTATTCATTTTCTAACAATCCGCGAACGGAGCTGAAGAAAGCCTTCAAAGTTTTTTTTCTTGATGTCGGGGTCAGGAATGCTTTGGTGGATATTGTTTCTCCAATAGCCACTCGAACTGACAAAGGGGCTATTTTTGAAAACTTTTTTGTCGCGGAGCGGATGAAAAAGGGAGTACTTGAAATTTTTCCGCCAGAAATCATGTTTTGGCGAACGAGAACGGGAGTGGAGATTGATGTAATCGAGAAAAATGGTCCGGAGATTTTTGCCTACGAATGTAAATGGAAAGAAGCAATCACCGTTCCGCCCTCATTCAAAACAGCCTATCCTAAGGCTCATTTTGAATCCATAACTATGGAGAATATTGTTTCTCACTTTGTCAAAAAATAAAAAACAAATTGAAGACCGCATCGCCAAACTGCGGGTGGTGATTAATCATCATCGGTATCTTTATCATGTCTTGGATCGGGAGGAAATTTCAGCCGAGGCGCTGGATTCGCTTAAGCGTGAGCTGGCTGATTTAGAGAAGCAATTTCCCGATCTGGTGACACCAGACTCCCCGACGCAACGCGTCGCAGGCAGCGCGCTCCCCGGCTTCAAGAAGGTCAAGCACGCGGTGAAGCAGTGGTCCTTCAATGACGTCTTCACGCCTGATGAACTGCGGGAGTTCGATGCGCGGGTGGCAAGGGCGACCCTTGCCATGACGCCAACGTATACTGCCGAGCTCAAGATGGACGGCTTCAAGATCGTTCTCACTTAGCAGGCGGGAGTGCTAGTGCCGGCGGCGACGCGGGG
>CAZXEW010000045.1:0-4294 GCA_964640215.1 uncultured Gammaproteobacteria bacterium | reverse complement strand
CACCGGTATTTCTAGGATTGCTTTCATAGTTTGCGGATTATAGCTGTATCTGGCGACCCGTTGTTCTTCAGCCACATATAATTTATCACCCAAAAACGCGATCCCATGCGGCCTCTGCAACGTCAGCGCCACCACCGTAGTCTCTTCAGCTTCATCATTATTATTCCGGTCCGGCAACGCCACCACTTCGCCCCGCTTGGTCAGAGTTGCCAATAATGTCCCATCAGGGCTAAAGGAAAGTCCCCTCACCCCGGGTAAATCCTTGGCAAAAACCCCGATTTTAAATGTTTTAGATATCTTCAGCGGAGTATTCGATATTTGCCCAGTGGTCAGCTCCTGGACTGCAGCTTCCTCAATCAAATCACTGATTTTTTCAGTTGCCGGCACATACGCCGGTACCACATTGCCGTATCTTTGCCAAATCACCAACCCAGCCGTCCCCAGAATAGTCAGAAGCAGAAACAAGAAGATTATTATTTTCATCCCGCTTATCAAAATTATACCACCTTAAGCTTGACTCCTACATATAACTTTGCTAAAATTCTCCCCAGTGATTAAGATTTCGCGAGAAACAACGCTAATTTAACCTCCCAGCTTGGCCTCGCCAGCTGGCGGGTCCCAAGCGTTGCATCCCTCATTTTATAAAGTTATTAGTTATTAGGACCTAGGACTTAAGTCTGATTTTGTGACTAGGGCTTTCCACTTTGTGTAACAAAGTGAGAGGAGAAGCCGGCTAATGATTGAAGAAATCGTCTAGCAGATGTTTTCGAAAATACATGCTGTGCTTCGACGAGGGCCCTTAGCTCATTTGGTAGAGCACTTCATTTGCAATGAAGGGGTGAGGAGTTCGAATCTCCTAGGGTCCACTTTTCTGGTAACTGGTTTCTGGTTACTCGTTTCTGGCAAGACAATTGGCGTCACCAGCAACTAGCAACAAGTAACTAGGTACCAAAAATCCTAGATGTTTAGGTTCAATCAAAGTCCTAGCACTTGTACTTTGAAATGTGAATACGAATTATTAGGAAGGCCAATTTAAAAATGCTTTCCGCGATCCGCATACCGCAAACCGCCTGATTCTGGCAGTAAGCAGTAAGCTGTCAGCGGTTAGCAAATTAAGAAAGCCAAAAAATACTCAACATTAAGGCATACGGTGAATGCCTAGGTCGAAAGTACCGATGAAGGACGTCTAAGGCGAGCGATACGCTCCGGGGAGCTGCCAAGAAGCTTTGATCCGGAGATCTCCGAATAAGGTAACTAGTCCGGCTTTACGTCGGACACTGTTAACTGAATAAATAGGTTAACGGAGGGTACGCGCTGAACTGAAATATCTAAGTAAGCGCAGGAAAAGAAAACAATAGTGATTCCCTCAGTAGTGACGAGCGAAATGGGAACAGCCCAAACCAGACACCACTTTTTTACGCAAGTAAAAAAACGTCTGGGGTTGTAGGACCAATTGTAGCGATCCGATTCAGAAAGCAGAACAGACTGGAAAGTCTGGCCAGAGAGGGTGATAGCCCCGTAAACGAACTTTGTAATCGGCGTGTTTGGATTCCTGAGTAACCTACGACACGTGTAATCGTGGGTGAATCTGGGGGGACCATCCCTCAAGGCTAAATATACTTTCGGACCGATAGTGAACTAGTAGCGTGAGCGAAAGGTGAAAAGAAGGGCGAGATGCCCAGTGAAATAGAAACTGAAACCGTATGTTGACAAGCAGTGGAAGTCTGAGCAATCGGACAACCGCGTGCCTATTGAAGAATGAACCGGTGAGTTATTGTTTGACGCAAGTTTAAGCCCGTTTGACGGGTGGAGGCGCAGTGAAAGCGAGCTTTAAATGAGCGATTAGCGTCAAGCATTAGACCCGAAACCAAGTGAGCTAACCATGATCAGGGCGAAGCCGGTCGAAAGACTGGTGGAGGCCCGAACCCGTGACAGCGGAAATTGTTTGGGATGAATTGTGGTTAGAGGTGATATGCCAAACGAACTTGGAGATAGCTGGTTCTCCCCGAAATATATTTAGGTATAGCCCCGTGGAATAACGTTAGGGGTAGAGCTCTGGATGGAACTTCCGGTCGCAAGATCGGGATTCCAATCAAACTTCAAATACTAACGTTTGTAGCGGGAGTCAGTCCGATCCGGCTAAGCGGAGCGGGCCCAAGGGAAACATCCCACAACCGACAGTTAAGGTCCCTAAATGCAGACTAAGTGTTAAAGGAAGTTATTGTCCTTAGACAGCCAGGAAGTTGGCTTAGAAGCAGCCATCTTTTAAAGAAAGCGTAACAGCTCGCTGGTCTAATACGGATGATAGCGCCGACAATGAATCGGGGCTCAAGTCTGCTACCGAAGCTACGGATTTGGCGTCAGTTTACTGGCGTCAAGTGGTAGGGGAGCGTTCTAATTGCAATGAAGCTCGATTGTAAAGTCGGGTGGAGCGGTTAGAAGTGAGAATGCCGGTATGAGTAACGAAATTAATGTGAGAAACATTAACGCCGAATGCCCCAGGTTTCCGATCCAATGTTAATCAGGGTCGGGTAAGTCGGTCCTAAGGTCAGGCCACTAAGGCGTAGCCGATGGACAACAGGTTAAAATTCCTGTACTTGATGTGTTTGACAATTGCATTGCTAATGAGCAATCAAAGGCAGTGTACCGTTAAGAGGGGACAGAGTGGGAAAACTTTCTCCCGGTATATCCGGGATCAAATAGCTAGTTAGTAGAGACAGGCAAATCCGTTTCTACGACTCTGTAGAGGCAACTCTACAGGGTTAAAAATACAAACTATGATGACGCAAGGAAAGCCATTTTTCCATGACCGTAAGGTCAGAAAAAAATGACATTTTTTTCATTTTCAGGAAAATCCTCGTAAAGGGAACATATTAAACCGTACTAAAACCAACACAGGTGGGCGAGTTGAGTATACACAGGCGATCGAGAGAACTATCCTTAAGGAACTCGGCAATATAACTGGACGTAAGTTTGCAAGATGTCCTGCCACGAGAAATCGTGGTTGCAATAAATGACGCTGAGCGACTGTTTATCAAAAACACAGGTCCCTGCTAAAGCGAAAGCTGATGTATAGGGGCTGACACCTGCCCAGTGCCAGTAATTTAAAATCTCTTTTGACCCAAACCGCAAGGTGGCAGCGAGGAAGGGGTCTAAGATCTGGTGAACGGCAGCAGTAACTATAACTGTGGACTATAGGGCAGTTAAAAAACCTTACCATATGCTGGAACATCTGGCAGAATCTTGAGCTAGTTGATATATTGTATTCGTATTATCTTCGGATTAAAATTCGAAGTAATGCTAACTATGTCAACTGACAATGCTTCAAGTGCAGACAATCAGCAGGAAAGAGTTCCAAAGAATAAAGATAATTTAGGCTATTACTTATCAGGATTCGCTGATGGAGAAGGATCTTTTTGTGTACCCATAAGAAGACACCCGACATTGCAATCTGGTTGGATAATAAGCCCACTTTTTGCAGTATATCAACATAAAAATAACCCAGAAGTTATTTATTTGTTTAAAGAGGTACTAGGATGTGGATTCATATCCTACAAAAGTGGCAGTCCAAATTGCATGGTGTATATGGTAGTTAGTCTACCGAAACATCTTGATACGGTAATACCTTTTTTCGAGAAGTATCCAATTATTGGACAAAAATATAATGAATTCCTTCGGTTTAAACAAATCGTCGAAATGTGTTCCCAAAAAGCACATCACACGACAGAAGGATTCAAAAAAAACGTCCGGCTTGCTTTCTCCATGAATCAAAATGGGAAAGGCAGGCGGCATACAATCGATGAAATCTTTAGTACTTTGGATCAATCCTCAGAGACTACACGTAAGGCTTCCAACTTGATTGTTGGAAGATGATATAGTCCGATCTGTATGGCGACATACAGGATCCCCTTAAGTGGGGTGATAACGAAAAAGTCTAAGGTAGCGAAGTTCCTTGTCTGGTAGGTGCGGGTAACCAAACTTGCTAGAATGTACAGTAATGTACAACACTCAGGAACTGCGTTTGTGTGATAAATTAGTTAAGCAAAAACCGTAAGTAGTGGAAAATCCAACTATATGCTGGAATAACTCTGTATCCGACGGTACTAACTTTAATGTTTTTTAAAAAACGTTAAAGTAGTAATAATCTGTTCGGGGAGTCGATCAGCAGGGAAGGGTCCGATATAACATCGGACAACCCTCAGAGACTACATGTTGGAGTCCATAAGAAATTTTGGGTAACCAAAGTGACGTATGGACAAGATATAGTCCGATCTCTACGGCGACGTAGAGGATT
>CAZXEW010000044.1:0-33166 GCA_964640215.1 uncultured Gammaproteobacteria bacterium | reverse complement strand
AAACTCCCTTTTGCCCGCTCTATATTCATCTACCAGCGCTTCCACCCTCAGATCGTGTTCGTCAGGCAACAGAAAAGTCAATATAAAAGATGCGTCAACTACGGTTTTATTAATATTTTCGTCCCTCGTTAATCATGGCTTTATAATCAAGAGGGCCTTTTAAATGAGGCCGAATTCGACGAATTTCATCAATGGCTTCTCTAATCTGCCTACGCCTTTCATCTTCAAAATAGGTTTTCCGGACCGCCTCCCGCACCAGCTGCCCAACCGACGTTTGCCGATCCTTAGCCATACGTACCAACTGCTTCCAAAGCTCGACATCGAACAGGATATTAGTTCGTTTATTCAACATACATATACACATTAGCATACATATACGAATTTGTCAAGTCTAAATTGTTCCCCAAAATACTAGTGAATTAGCGTCTTTTTAGGTCTGGTCCTCGACCTCTCACCTACTAACAACTCAGACAACCGATCAATTTTGGCCTCGAGCCGCTCCAGTTGTTCTTGGATCTCGAAAAATTCGCCGCTGTGGTAATCACTCTCCTGGCGAATCAATTTACGGATCTTTTGTAGCGCCCGATCAAACACCTTGGCAATCTTCTTCAAATCTTCGTTCGTCAACATGCCGCAAGTCTAGCCCCCTTACCGATTAGTGTCAAGATAGACATTGGCAAAACCCTTTAGTGTATAATAGCTGCGCCTAGCATGGCCACGGAATTTACACCAACTGATACCAAGATCATAACGCACGCCGCTAACCTTCTCGGCACATCAATCCTATCGTGTTGTGAAATCGCCCGAGGTGACAGCGTGGCTTACGAATTAACTACTTCCACTGGAAATTTTATCTATCGAACCGGCAGCGCTGCCAATAATTATGACGTTGAACACGCACTCCTAGAACGTCTCCACCAAAGAGATATTCTAGTACCCCGTTCAATCGCTGCTGACATCACCCCGTTTGGTTTTTCTCTCCAAGCCAAAATTCCCGGCCAGCCCCTTGACCAAACCCCAAAAAACCAGCGCCCTCATATCTTGGGCCAAATCGGCACCCAACTAAATCTCATCTACCAGAATCAATTACCGGGCTTCGGCCAGATTGACCCTGATCGCTTTCGCAAAAGTGGCCAATTCACCGGGCGTTACGACAATTTGCCTGACTTTTTATATGATTATATCTACTCAAAGTTACCTGATATCGATAAAACCTTAACTAGTGATTGGCAAAACAGCTTTAAACATTCTCAATTAAGTCTCCGACAAGCCCGACAAATTGGCCTAATCCTCAAACGTGCGCCTATCGTCTTGGATCAGCTTGATAGTCACCGATCCGAACTTCAAGAAATCCCTGGCTCCCTGGTTCACGGCGACCTCCATCTAGAACACTTTCTAGTAGAAAATGGCCAGCTCACCGGGCTAATTGATTTTGCCAAAACTCTCATCGCAGATCCCCTTTTTGACATCGCCTATTTCTCTGTCATGCCAAACGGCCTAAAGTACTATCGACGTCTCGCCAGATCAGCTAATGTCCCAATCGATAACGATCTCTTCCACCTCTATCGAGCCACTATCTTAATCGGCAAAATTCACACCCGTTATGTCAAAAGAAATTACTTGAGACAATATCCCGAAATTTTAGATTATGCCATCGAAGAATTAGCTTAAGCTCTACCCTTTTTCCGTCCCCTTGAAGAAATTATCCGTTTTACCGAATCCACACCCATCTTCCCAGCCAACATCGCCAGACCAGTCACCGCCGAGCGAAGGGTCGTCCCAAAATCATCCGTCAAATTCTCGACATTTCCCAAAATCTGATTGACCTTATCAATGCTTTTTTTAAACGCCAATAGCAAAATAATCATCCCCACCACTAAAATCACAAACAAAAATATCTGCACCCCGACCAATATGACCAACACTGATTCTAAAGGACTCATAAATTTACTTCAGTTCTCGACTCGTCCGGCAACTGCCGGATTCTCGCTCGAACAATATTCTTCGACCCTCCAATAATATCCTTCGACATCAGTCGCGTTTGACGCGACCGAAGCGGAGAAGTTCCATTTATCTTTTCACAAACACCGTTCTCTCGACCTTCGCCGTCTTTCCAAACTTACTGGTTGCCGTAATTGTAATCGTATTTGTCGAGGATGACAACTTAATATCCTCTCTAAAATGCCCTTGTCCGTCAACACCGATGTCCTGGTGATTAACTTCCACTTTTACTTCAGGATCAGTCCTTCCCTCAACTGTGACCTGCGGAATTTCTACAGACAGTTGATCCACTGGCGAGCTAACCGTCAAATTCGGCGACCCGACAAACTGATGATATTCAACCCACAGATAGACAAAAAAACTGAGCACAATCGCCACCACCACCAAACCCAACAATCTCGAAGGCGTAACCCGCAATCTTCTACTCTGAAGCGGCCCCTTCAAACTCTCCATCACCAGAGGCGGATGTTTTTTAGCCTCGTAATCCCGGCGAAACAGCGCCAACATCTTCTCGCTATCCAACCCCAAAAATTTACTGTAATTTTTAATAAACCCCTGGATAAAAGTAGCCGGCGGCAACTTGCTAAAATTATCCGCCTCCAATGCCTCCACCAACTCCTTTCGAATCTTGGTATGCCTCTCAACATCCTCCAACGAATAAAACTGTCCCGTTCTCGCCTCCTCCAATGTTTGCCCAACAGTTTTCACCTTTTTAATCCTTCCATAAAAAATCTAATCTGCCTTCGATTAAAAAGGCAAGGTTCTGCAAGCAGGTCCTTATCCGCCTAATTTTACTCGAACCAGCCTGATTTTACCAATCAGCCAATTAGCGCTATCCAAACCGCCCTCTTTTGTCATTCTGATCGTTCTACCTTTCGAAGAATTAATACCGAAGTCAGGTTTTTTAAAACAAAAGTGTAGTCAATTGCGAAGCAAGAGGCGAACGAAGTAAAGACTCATTGAGATACAGTCGATAGACAAATAGGTAATCAGAGCTGGTACTGACGTAACATTAAGTGAGCGTGAGACTAACCCCACTAGATTCCCGACTTCTCGGGAATGACACCACCAAACAGCGCGAACGCTTTTTCAAAAATCTGACGAGGTGTTAGTTCCTCCAGAAATTATCCATTTTAACCCTTTTTGATCCAGTTGACTTGAAACTTTCCACGCCCTAATATACTGTCAATGCCTGACCATCAGCTTCAAACCAAATCTCCTCCGCCCATCGGCCACCCCAAACACGCCGACAAATACATCGATCGACTGATCGACCTGCTCAAATGGGACAAAGCCACTCTGATCCACTCTGACCTGCAAAAATTTCAACCGACAACCATCCAGAATCACTACCGCATTTCACTGGGCGACTACGACGCCGAGATCAACCACAGCCTTCATCCGACCACCAACCAAAATATTTACCTATTGATCTTCACCAACGTCGCCCAAATCAAAGCCGGACTCGCCTCAGAAGCCATCCTTTCCTATATCCACCTCCCCGAACCCACTTACCACCGCTTCAAAACCGCCGCGCAAGGCCACTTTGAGCGCAAACGCCAGGAAGCCGAGGACCAACGCTTCCGCGACACCATGCAACCAGTCGACGATATCATCGAATCCGCCCTCTCCCAAGCCAAAAAAGAGGACCTCAACTCCGACTTCCACCTCTCTCCCCTCACCGATTCCCAAATCATCCACTAACCCATAATATCCCCTAGTAATTGCAATAACACCTGACTAAAGATATAATATGTCTGCCGTGAGCAGATTTGAGCTTGATCTTCATTCACATCCACAAACAATTGCACCCTCTAACCCAGGTCTATTAACAACAGTCCAAGAAGACCAAGTCGCTGAAAACGAAAGTAACTATACTCTTCAAATGCTCAAACCTCTACTCGAAGAATTTTGTACTGATGTCAGCCGGACCACCGGATTACGGCTGGAAACTTACGTTACGGATCGCTCCTCGCAGTATAAGCCCATCGACCAAGAAAAAATTATCCCTTACTTTCACGCCATCCTAAAAGAATCGAACGCTAATCGAGTCGCTTTACCAGCACCGCAAGATGCAGTAGGCCAGATTCAACAAAAACTCCAGTCTCCTCATTTTAGTACTCATGACAAAGCCGAGGTAATTTTAGCTAGAGTTGCTCCTTTTAACGGTATCCGCCACCAAAGCTGGGCTCCTTACGCTGAGATTAGCACCCGTGGACCTCTAGCAGACGATGATGAAAAAGAATTTAATGCTCTTTTCGAAGAAGATCTGCGAATAAATAATACAATGACACTTTCCCAACCAAATCCTAATCTTTGGGTAGTTCGAATGTATCCTCCCCGCCAATATCACAACTCAACTGCTGACAAATTCGAAGCAGTACTTCATTTTGTAGCCCGCTCAATCGGACAATCTTCAAAACCAACAACTCTCTCCAAACCTGAAAACAACGTTATCAATTTTCGCACCCAGGGCTTCCTCCCATTCGCCAAAAAAGCTGCTTAAACCCTCTCAATTTCTACAAATTAGCAGTATGCTAGTATTATAGTTATGAACCCAGAAAACAACCAGATTCCTCAGCAACAATTAGAGTCCGAGGCTTTTCAACGGACAAAAACTAGAATCGAAAAATCTGCCCGCATCAAACACGACATTCGGCCTGATAACGGTCAACCATTCGATCCACAACGAGTCGCTGAAATAAGGGATGTCGAGAAAAAAACTAGCTTCGGAGAACCTGGCCTATCCGAGATGATGATCGATGCCCGCACTATCAAGAACAACGATACAAGATTTCTTATAAATCTCCCGGGGGCGAAATCATCACCGAACAGATAGTCTTTTTTATTAAACCTGGCCAAAATGGCGAATGGGAATTTTTAAGCAGTTCCGATGGTAAGCAACTAGCATATAACGCTGATTTAATAGATAGCCGCCTGTCGAGTTCAATCCATCCGCAAGGGCTAAATTTTTCTTCTTACACCATACCACGAATCGACGAACGCGGTGCTTACATTGGTATTATCTCCCTGCTAACTGATAAACCTAGCGAACAAATTAAAACTCCGAATAGACCTCCTAGCCAAGCTGAACTTAAAACTAAACTATCCGGACTGAAAACCAATATTCAACCAATTTTAGATAAACTTACAACCAGAGTTCCCTTTGGAGTAGCAGGAGCTGGACGTCTCGGAATAGAAACAAACCTTGATGTCCCTGAGTTGGACCAATTACAAGAAGCCGTCAAGATTGCCACAGGTCTGCTTCTATTAAATCCAAACATGCAACAACTTGAAAACATTATTCAACAATATCGAAGCAACAAAGCCTTTGGCATCTCTTTAGCTTTCGGTAGTGCAATTACCGAAGATCCATCATTAACACAACCAAAAATAAATAATACCGCCGCCGGACCGATAATCAGCGTGCCAACTGAAACATTCATGCTCTGGAAAGCTAGTCGTAATTTACATAGCGCTCAAGTGATTATTAACGAGTGCCGGAAACCTCTAACCAAAGATAGCGGAAATAGGGCCTACGGCACATTAGCTACTAGCCTTGCTGAAAGTTTGAAAAATGGGTTAACGGCAGTTTTAAAATAACTTCACTTTTACACCAAACCTCTTAAGGCCGATACCCTCCAGAGTCAGTACCCCCACCGCCACCTCCACCATTAAAATATTCCTCTGCGTTTCGAATCAACACTTCACGAGGTTTCGAACCCTGTCCCGGTCCAACGATCCCTGCCTCGTTTAACTCATCCAATATACGGGCTGCCCTGGCATACCCCACCTTCAACCGCCGCTGCAGCAGCGTCGCCGAAGCTGTGTCATACTGGACAATCGTCCGCACCGCCTCGTCAAACAGCTCATCCTGATCACCACTTCCGCCGCCACCCCGACCCTTTCCGCTAATTTTGACCGGCATCTCTGTTACCTCCGCCGTGTACTGCGGCGCCACCCCCATTTGCTTCATATAATTAACCATCCCGTTAATCTCCGGATCTGACACATAGACGCCCTGAATACGCATCGGCTTACTGGCATCCGGCGGCATAAACAACATATCTCCCCGGCCCAGCAGCTTCTCCGCTCCGGGCTGATCAATAATCACCCGTGAATCAATCATCGACGAGACATTAAAAGCAATCCGGCAAGGAATATTAGCCTTCATCAATCCGGTAATAATATCAACCGAAGGCCGCTGGGTCGCTACTACCAAATGAATCCCCGTCGCCCGCGCCAGCTGGGCTAACCTCGTAATCGCATCCTCGACCTCAACCGGCGCAAACATCATCAAATCCGCCAACTCATCAACCATAATCACGATATATGGCAAACTCTGAAACCCCGACATCTCATTGTAACCTTGAATATTTCGCACCCCCACCTGCTGAAACAATTTATAACGCCGATCCATCTCGCTCATCGCCCACTTCAGAGCCGACAATATCTTCTCCGGCTCCACAATCACCGGCGCCAACAAATGCGGAATGCCATTATAATTGGTCAACTCCACCCGTTTCGGGTCAATCAAAATCAATTTCAACTCCGAAGGGGAATTGCGAAACAACAGCGACGTAATAAACGAATGCATCAGTACCGATTTACCCGAACCCGTCGTCCCAGCCACCAAACAGTGCGGCATCTTATCAAGATCGACGATCATCGGATTGGAAGCCGTATCTTTTCCTAAACACAAAGCCAATTTTGATTTATGTTTACTCATCTCCGGAGAGGCCAAGACTGATTTCAAAGTCACGATCTCCAAAGTGTGATTTGGCACTTCAATCCCCACCAGCGACTTACCTGGAATCGGCGCCTCAATTCTAACCGTTCCTGTCCGCGTCGCGAGCGACAAAGCGATATCATTTTGCAAATTGGCAATCTTGGCAATCTTAGTGCCCGTCGCAATATCCAACGCGTACTGCGTTACCGCCGGACCGCCGTTAACCTCGGCCACTCGGGCCTGGATCCCAAACGAATCGAGGGTTTTTTCAATAATTCCGGCATTTTTCTTGACATCCCCCCGATCCGCCGGTGCCCCACCCTTATCTGCCAACAGATTATACGGCGGATATTTCCAGACCCGCGTTTGCCCGGCCACTGTCGCAATTAAAGTTTCCGGCAGCACTGCCGATGTCTCGCGCCTGACATCCCGCTGCGGCATTTTTTGGACCGGCCGACTTTCATCAATTCCCGATACTTTCATCTCGCCACTAAGCTTTGCTCCAAAATTCGGAATTGGTTTGCGGATCTTCCCGGCTGCCGCTCCCACCCTCGAACCAAACTTCCCAAACAGCTGCATCGCATCCAAAATCGATGTATCAAAAAAGACAAACAAGCCGACGACAAAGACAAACAGCAGCACCGCCGCCGCCCCAAATCCGCTGATCAGCGCCGACAACTCGGTCCAGATAAATTTGCCAATCGCTCCGCCAGCCACATCACTAGCCCCTGCCGACAACCCCATCAACCCCACCATCGCCGCCAAAAACCCCAGTAATACATTCACCTGAGCGTAGCGCCATTTAAATTTCTGTAAAACTAGTCCAATCAGTACAAATAAAACCGGGCTAAATATATACGCCCAACCAAACTGCTCATACAAAGAGGTTTTGACGTAAGTTAAAATCCGGTTATGTCCAAATAGGGAAACCAGCGAGATGGCCGCAAAGGCCAAGGAGATCAAGGTCGCAATCGACACAATCGTCTTTTGCTTCAACTTCAACTTCGGCATCCGATAGGCAGATCTATGTCTTGGCATTGTTGTTTTACAAGAGTTTACTCATTATTGAGTATAAGACTATGGGATACAGTTGTCAAGACCTTACCCAACACCTAAGTATACCAAATATAGTATAATCCGCGCATGTCTGAAATGGTGGAACGAACTACAACCTTTAAAGATCTCGGGATTATCCTACCAAACGACGATAAACCCAGACTGGCCGATGAAAAAGTCACCATCACTTCCCTCCAAGATCCCATAACTGGCGCCGATGTTTACTTTGCCCGCTGTCATCGACCATTTTTATCTGGTCAGTTCTGTGAAGTCCTCAATGCCGTGGCACCCTTTCATTCAAGCAGTAACGACATTTCCGGAATCCGCGCCGATAATAAACTACCTTTAGAGGTTGAAATAAACCCTCTTCCAGATGTCGAAACCTGGGCTCCAGGGTTAGTTCGCCTCCATAATGCCCATAAATCCGACCCCGATATCGGCCCTCTTTATATGGAACATGCTTATCATCACGCTGCCAGGTGGCATACCTCTATCGAGGATAGAGACTTCGGTGAAATCTATTTATCAATGTTATTTCTAGAAGTAACCAGAAATAGAAACACCTTCGTATCGGAATTTCGCGATACTTACCCACAGTCCTATGAACTGTATGGATACTTCAGTAGCGAACAACAGAAAATTTATACTGCCCACACCCTTAGGGATTTCGCGAAAGCATTTAGGCCCTCTCCCTTCAGATACCCAGGGATATGGGAACATCACCACATCCAAGACCGATTGGCAATGCTTACCCAACATTTTGATTCATTAGACGATCAACTTAAATATAAATTCGTCCGAAAATATATCATTGAGCAAAAGGGGAAACGGGTTGCGCTGACCGAGGACCAAAAAATTCTCCAACGGCGGGGAGATAAACGCGATATCAAATTTACCTCGCCGGATCACATTCAGTTGACTGATCCAAAAGCTGGCCACGTAGTTGTCAAGATCGACCAGACTCTATCAGGGAAACCAGATTGGCATATCGACTCTTACCATCTCCGTCCAAATCTCGTATCTAAAGCCATCTTTGCGCTAATTGGTTGGACCAAAAATCCAGACGGAACCCGAAAAATGCTCTCCTGTGAAGAAACCGATCAGCTACTACCCCAAACCAATCTCCCACAAGACCAAAATAACGATATCATCTTCGGTCGTGCACTCGCCGTTCGCCTCTTTCCGGATATTGCCCGAGATTGGCCCACGGAGCTTCCTCTTATTCACAACCAGCGTCCTGGATTTCTTCAAAAAATGATGGGCGGACAAGTCACAGTTTGGGTCTCTTTACCAGACCATCTCGTAGATCTGGCTTCACAGCGTAATATCCTTCTGCCAACCCTAGAAAACGTTGTCGGGTTTTAAGCTGCTATTTACACCACCCCAAGAATTGTTATATAAACACTCCAGCTATCACTATGCCCCACCAAAAAAATCTTGTTCAGCTGATTAAAATTCCCAAAATTAGCGATGACGCTTTTCTGATCTTTGGCCAAACACCGGATCACATCCCCTTCAAAATCCAACGGATCTACTACCTGATCGACTCCGATCCAAAGCTCCCGCGCGGCTTTCACGCTCATCACAAAAATCGCCAATTACTCTTTTGCATGCGCGGCAGCATCCGTTTAGTACTCGATGATGGTAAACGCCGTCAAGAAATCCTGCTTGATCAACCCGAACATGGCCTTCTCATTAACCCGCTTATCTGGCACGAAATGCACGATTTCAAAACAGACACCATTTTGCTAGTCTTAGCCTCCCGCAAGTTCGAACCCGCCGATTACATCCGCGATTACGAACAGTTCCTCAAAATCATCGGCCGATGAAAACTATTCCTTTCAATGATTTTCGGGCCGAAGCCAAAACCCGCCACCAACCGCTCACCCAAGCCTTTCAACGCGTCCTAAAATCCGGCTGGTATATCCTGGGCACCGAGGTCACTCAGTTCGAACAAGAATTTGCCAAATATCTCGACACCCGCCACTGCATCGGCGTCGCCAATGGTTTGGAAGCTCTTCAGATCGCCCTGATGAGTTTAAATATCGGCCCGGGCGATGAAATTATTACTACCCCGCTCTCAGCTGTTGCCACCACACTAGCCGTTCTAGCAATCGGAGCCACTCCAATTTTTGTGGATGTAGATGACCACGGTTTGATCGATGCCCAAAAAATCGAATCCGCCATCACCAAAAAAACCCGGGCCATTCTACCCGTCCATCTTTATGGCCAAAGCGTCGACCTTTCTACCATCAAACAGCTCTGCCAAAAATATCATCTCTATTTAGTCGAAGACGCTGCCCAAGCCCACGGCACTACCTTTAAAAATCAAAAAGTCGGAACTTTCGGGAGCTTAAGTTGTTTTAGTTTTTACCCGACTAAAAATCTAGGCGCCCTCGGCGACGGCGGAGCCATCGTTACCAACTCCTCCAAACTGGCCACCAACTGTCGCCAAATCCGCAATTACGGCGAAAAAACACGCTACCAACACCTGCGTTACGGCCTCAACAGCCGCCTTGACGAACTCCAAGCTGCTTTTCTGCGTACAAAACTTAAAAATCTTGACTCCAGTAACGAGAAGCGACGCCTTCTAGCCAAACGCTACATTCAAAATCTTTCAAAAAATCCCTCAGTCAAAATCGTCACCACCAACTTCGATCATTCATCAATGCATTTATTTGTTATCCGAACACCCAACCGAAACCAGCTCCAACAATTCCTCACTCAAAACCACATCCAAACCCTCATTCACTACCCAACCCTCATTCCAGACCAACCCTTTCTCCGAAAAAAATACCAATCAGCCATTCTCCCAAACGCTCGCACCTTTGTTAAGGAAATCCTCTCCCTACCCTGCCACCCTTACTTAACAACCGCTGACATCGACTACATCTGCACCAAAATTCACCAGTTCACCACCTAAGACGCAGGGGACGACGCAGGGGACGACGCAGGGGACGGTCCTAGATTAGATTGTTACAACAATCTAATTTGAGCACTTTTCAAACAATTCACAGCGTCAAGGAAAGAACAAAATTTATGCTTAATTTAGATTGCTACAACAGCACAATCTAGGACCGTCCCCTATCCCGTCCCCTATCCCGTTGCGTTTCGCGATCAATCGGGTAGAATACAGGTTATGCTGGCTGAAAATCCATATCAAGGCTTGAAGGTATATTTTTCCGGATCGATCCGTGGTGTACCCGAACCCGATCCCGAATTTGCTTGGCAACTAGTTCAGTTCATGGCCTCTGGCGGAGCCGATGTACTTAGTGAGCATGTCGCTGCCAGAAGCCAACAGGAAATGGATTCAATTCGAGCTCGACGAATCGGCTTAACAATCCAAGAGATGCTCGCAGATCCCGAACCGTGGTTTCTAATCAGAGAGCAGGATATTGATTGGGTTGATGAAGCTACCCATGTTGTGGCATTAGTAAATGCTCCGAGTCATGGAGTTGGTATGGAAATCCAACGAGCCCTGGACAAACCAGCAATGGGAATGAACCGAACGCCTATTTTAGCCCTAATCCACGAAAATTTACTTGAACCAATGTCTAGAATGGTCCGCGGAGTCAGACCCACAAAACATCCGGAATATTTTCTAAAAACTTACCAATCCCTAACCGATGCCCAAACCGCTACCGACCAGTTTTTAAGGGGAATCCTAAAAAGGTAATTTACAAATTCACCACTACCGGCAGAATCAGCGGCCGGCGGTTGGTTTCTTGGTAGAAAAACTTTTCCAGGTTGGTCTCGATTTGGGCCCGCAGGTATTTCCAATCCCAGGCCTGGCTATCCGGCCGGGTGCGCTCATCAATTAGATTTTTAACAATCTCCAACCCCGCCTCGATCAGCTCCTCCGCCGCCTTTTCAAACACAAACCCCCGCGAAATTATCTCCGGATTTCCGACCAACCGGTTGTGCTGCTTGTCCAGCGGCACGATCACCATCACTATTCCCTCCTCACTCATCACCGTCCGATCCCGCAACACGATACTGCCAACATCACCCACCCCTAGTCCATCCACATAAACATTCGAAATATTGACCTGATTTACAATTCGATAAAAATTGCGCCCCAGCTCAATCACATCCCCATCCCGAGTTACCATTATATCTTCCGGTTTATACCCCAACGTCACCGCCATATCCTGAAACCCCCGAATATTTCTAAACGTTCCCCCAATCGGTAAAATATATTTCGGCTTGGCTAAATTAACCATCAACTTGATCTCCTCTTGAGAAGCGTGTCCACTGACATGCAAATCCGAATTCATCGCCGAGTAATTAACCCGACAACCAATCTGAGTCAATTTATCAATCAACGCGTACTGGTCGACTTCGCTACCCGGTATCGGATCAGCACTAAAAATGACCGTGTCATCTTTTTTGGCCGTGATATATTTGTGGTCAAAATTGGCTACCCTGGAGAGAGCCGAGCCCGGCTGCCCCTGCGAACCGGCGATTATTATCATCAACTTCTCATCCGGAAATCGCTTGACTTCTTCCTGAGCGATCACCAAACCTGCCGGCACATCCAGATACCCCAAATCCCGAGCCACCTGAAAATTACTCTCCACCGAACGCCCGGCCAAAGCCAGCTTTCGTCCCGATCTGGCCGCCACATTGACCGCCTGTTGAACCCGGGTAATATTAGACGAGGTCGTCGTAATCAAAAGTTTTCCCTTAGTTGTCTCCTCAAATTCCTTGAAAGTCTGCTCGATAGTTCGCTCCGACAAAGTGTAACCTTTTTTCTCCACCCGCAAACTATCAATCGACATGTAGAGCACTCCCTCATTCCCCACTCCCGCCAACCTACCCACATCCGGCACCGGCCCGCTAACCGGCGTCCAATCAATCTTAAAATCCGACTGATGGATCAAAATCCCGATCGGTGTTCGCAGCACAATACCTGTCGAATCCGGCACCGAATGCGTCACCGCATAAAATGAGGCCTCAAACGCCCCCAGCTTCACCTTATCATCAATCGACAACGCATGAATTTTATCTTTCGGCAATTTATGCTCCGTAAACTTGGATTTAATAAAACCCGCTGTCAACTTCTGGGTATAAATCGGCACATCCAACTCCGGCCAAATATATGGCAACCCACCGATGTGATCATCGTGACCGTGTGAGATCAAAATTCCCCGGATTTTACTCTTTTTATCCTTCAAATAGGAAATATCCGGAATCACCAAATCCACTCCCGGCATATCCTCCTCCGGAAATCCGACCCCGCAATCGATAATAATAATATCGTCTTTATACTCGTAAACAAACATATTCCGCTGGACATTGCCAACTCCGCCAAGCGAAATTATCCTCACCACATCATGCCCCCCCGGCATCGGTTGACGTTCCTCAACCGATTGCGCCACTGCCCTCAAATCTCTGGTGTCTCGCTCCACCCGCATATTTTCCGTTCGCTGAATCGGCCCTGTTGAGGAACCACCCAAATTTCTATTTTTTGGTCTAAAACTTCTTATTTTCATCTACCTCCTTGTCATTCTGGCAAGCCTGTCGCGTCCAGAATCCTGTGATTCCACGTCGCGTGCGACTCTGAATGACGATAAAATCAAACTAGGTCCTAAGTCCTATCAACTAATCCTAGCTATGTCGGCAAATACTGCTTCACATTGGCCGCATTTATCTGAAACGGCCCCGGTTTTCCTTCCACCACCTGTCTGGCAATTTTACGCACCAGCGTATCGACATTTCGCTTCAGCGACCGAATCCCACCGTCAAACCCCAGCGGCCGAACAATTTCCGGCCACAAATTCGGATCAACCACCACCAACGCCGGATTCAACGCCGCATTTTTGAGCGCCTCTGGCAACAAATAGTCTTTGCCTATAATAACCTTTTGCTCGTCAGAATAAAATGGCATCTCAATTAACTCCAATCGATCGAGGACCGCAGTGGCTACATTTCCAACATTATTAGCTGTCGCCACAAACAACACCTGACTCAGATCAAACGGCAAATCGACGTAATGATCCAAAAACGCCACATTTTGTTCCGGATCCAGCAGCTCAATCAACACCCCCATAATATCCCCACGCGACTCTGCTGTCACTCGATCCAGCTCATCCAGCAAAATCACCGGATTCTTCACCCCAACTTTATGCAGTGATTTCAGAATCATCCCCGCCTCAGCCTCCGATCTTGTCCGTGATTCACCACGCAGCTGCAATGCACTCGCCAGCCCTCCAAACGGAATCCTGATAAACGGCCGTCCCAAACTTTCGGCGATCGACATCGCCAACGTTGTCTTACCCGACCCAGCCAAACCGACAAACGCCAAAATCGGCGAATGTGACACTTGTCCCGCTTTGGCGTTTAAAATCAGGATCGATAGGTATTCCAAAATCCGCTCCTTAACCGGTTCCAAACCATAATGGTTTTTCTCCAAAACAGCCTTGGCGTGATTAATATCTAAATTATCCCGACTCTTTGCCTCCCATGGCAGTTTTGACACAAAATCAATGTAGCCAAACTCTTTATCCACCTCCGGTGTATAACCGTTGGCCCGAATCAACATCTGAGTCCGCGACAACTCGTTTTGGAGTTTAGCCTTGACATCCTCCGGCATCGCCGCCGCGCCGACCTGCTCCGTCAACTTGACATAATTCTGATTGGTCACCCCTGAACTATTCGTAACTGGCTGGGCAGTATTCTGGTCCATATTCTTAGTGTACTAAAGTTATCCTTCCAGCGAAAGTCGAAGATCCCAACAATCCCATCATTGCGAAAGCGCGCATCCACATTTCTTATCGTTCGAATGCATCTGAGAACCCTCCTTAAAACTCTCAATTAATACTCTCTTCTTTTTCTGACTAAAATCTTTAATTTGGACCTCTCTTCTCCTCGCTAACTCAAAATCTTCATGTTCTTCCAAATAAACTAAACCTTTGACACCATATTTTGCCGTATATTTCCCTCCCAATCCGGATAAATGCTGTTCGAGCCTTAGTTCAGGCTTCCAAGTCATACCGGTATAATATGTATTATTCTTACACTCCAAAATATAAACATACCATTTCCAATTATTCATTCTAATTCAAGGCAACTTCTCGTCGTTCCTCCTCGAAGAATATTTAGAGAACACATACTATTTCTTACTGTTCGAGCAAAGCCGCGTTTGACGCGGCGCACCCGAGAACCTACTTCAACTTGATATTCCCCATCATATTCTTATCATTGACCGTTAAGGAAACAGAAATTACCTTCTCCAGCACTGATAAAAATCCGCTCAACTGCTTCGACAAGTACAACTTTCCCGATCGGCTGCTCTCCAGCGCCAACTTGGCCGGCTCCGTTACCTGTAGATCAAAATTTTCGACTCCGCTACCCCGAACATTCAAAATTCCTCCACCTGTCGCCACTTGATAACTCTTTTCCGGCAAACTCGACTTCAAAGCCAAACCACCGCCCGAAGAAAAATTAACCTCTCCCTCCTTAAACTCCAAATTCACTCGAGCTGGCAACAACGGCTTCAGCTTTTCCAAACTCTGACTATTCAAATTGATGGCAATTCCATTTATCCAATCCTCACCAATACCCAGCCGATCAGATAATTGCTTAACATTTAACTGATCCCGATTGACAACGCTAAATTTAAACACCAACCTCCCCGAATCAGAAGCCTCACCCAATTCTTCATTTATCTCCAGGCTACTTTTTGGCCTCAAACCGGTTTTTTCCACCCATCGACTGACACCTTGTTTGACAAAATTAACTGTCGGAAAGAACCGATTTGTGACAATGGTGAATACCAACCCCACCACCAAAACGCTCAAAATCAGAATCAAAATGGGTAAAGTTAATGAATGTTTCCAAGCCTTCATCGATCAAATCCGCCACGACCACCCCGACCGCCACCCCGGCTGCCACCACCTCTACTTCCACCCCTATCTCCACCAAACGGCCGTCTCTCACCACCAAAAGGTTTTCGTTCTCCACCAAACCCGCCACCTGACGGTCGCGAAGAACTCGCACCCCGGTCAAACGATCTGCCGCCGCCCCGGTCTCCACCAAATGGCCGTCGCTCACCAAACGGTTTGCGTTCTCCGCCAAAACCCCCTCCGGTTCTATCTGGCGATAGCCGCGTTTGACGCGGTCGTCTTTCAGAATCTTGCTTGATATCATTTCCAAAAAGCATCGACAACCCTATTTTACCCATACTATCCACTTCAGTCACCCGCACCTTCACTTCTTGACCTTCTTTGACAATATCTTCCGGCCGTTCAACCCGGTACGGCGCCATTTGCGACACATGCACCAATCCATCTCGTCCTGGCATAATCTCCACAAACGCCCCGAACGTCGCGATCTTGACTACTTTGCCGGTATACTCTTCGCCCACCGTAATCTCTTTAAACATTCCGCTAACCGCTTCCATCGCCCGATTGACCGCTTCGATATCAGTCGACGAAATCATCACCGTTCCATCATCCTCAATATCAATCTGGGCTCCGGTTTTAGCGATAATCCCGTTAATCGTCTTGCCACCCGAACCAATCAGTTTACCAATATTTTCCGGATCGATGTGGGTAATCTCGATTTTTGGGGCGTACTCCGACAAAACCGTCTCCGTCGGGATCACCTTAGCCATCTCGGCCAAAATAAATTCCCGGGCCGTTTTTCCCTGTCTCAAGGCCTCTTCGACAATCTCAAACGTCAACCCCTGCAACTTAGTATCCATCTGAATTCCGGTAATCCCATTTTTGGTCCCGGCCACTTTAAAATCCATCTCCCCATAAAAATCCTCAATCGCCCGCATATCGGTGATCACCTGAAATTTCTCGCCGTTTGTTAACACTCCCAGCGCAATTCCGGCCACCGGTTCAATCGGCACTCCCGCATCCAGCAAAGCCAAAGTAGTTGCACAAACCGAACCTTGAGATGAAGACGCATTAGCCGCCAAAACCTCCGACACCACCCTCATCGCGTAAGGAAAATCCGCCTCAGAAGGCAACACCCCCACCATCGAAATCTCCACCAAATTTCCATGACCAACATCCCGACGATTCGGTGACCCGAGTCTCTTCACCTCTCCCACCGAGAAAGGATTAATACTCATGTTGTAGTGATGCATAAACCGCTTCTCCGATTCACCCTCCATGCCCTCCAGAGTTTGCGAGGCCGACAACGGACCAAGAGTGGCAATCGACAAAACCTGCGTATCTCCCCGCTGAAAAATCGCCGATCCATGAGTCCTAGGCAAAACTTCGATCTCAGAGTAGATGGGCCGCACCTCTTCCATCCCCCGACCATCAACCCGTTTGCCCTTGTTCAACACCGTATCATTAACAATTTCTTTGGCGACCTTATCAAACAACTGAATAATCTGAAGAGGGGTCACTTTTTCTTTAAATTCCAGCACCAAATCCTCTTTTATCAGCTGTCCGGTCGACTCATGCCAGGCTACATTCTTGTCAAACAGCGCTTTGGTAATCCGGTCTTTAATCGCCCCTTTAATCTCGCTCAAAGTCCCTGCATCGAACTGGTCTGACAGCGGTATAAATGTTTGTTTTATCTTTGAGCACTCCTTAGCAAACTCATTAATCAAATCAATTTGTGACTGGGCCTCCTGATGGGCTTTTTTAATTGATTCAAAAACTACTTCCTCTTTAACCTGTTTACCCTTAGCCTCGATCATCGCCACCCGCTCTTTAGTCGCCGCCACGATCAAATCCAGCTCCAAACCTTCATAAAGCGACATGTCAGGATTGACGATCGTCTCGCCGTCTTTAATACCAATCCGCGTCACTCCTAAAGGCCCATTCCACGGCACACTGGAAATCATCAAAGCCGCGGAGGAGGCGATATAACCCAAAACAGCCGGATCATTAACACCATCAAACGACAATACCGAGATAATCAATTGAACTTCATTGCGGAAATCTTTCGGAAACAGCGGCCGGATTGACCGATCGATGGCCCGCCCTGACAACAGCGATTTGTCCGATGGCCGGCCTTCGCGCTTAATAAATTTTTGGCCGGTAATCCGTCCACCAGCGTAGTATTTTTCGACATATTCGACAGACAGCGGAAAATAATCAATCTCCTCAGCCGCCCGTTTAGTCGCCACCGTTGCCAAAACGACCGTATCACCCCAGGTTGCAACCACGGCAGAGTCGGCCTGCTGCGCCAGCTTGCCTGTTTCTAATTTTAACCTTCGACCCGCCAGGTCGATCTCTTTTGTAACGATTTTATGCATCTTTAGTTTTAAGTAATGAGTTCGTTGTTCGTAGATTTTCAATTGTTTTCCACCAAGAACTAACAACTACGAACTAATAACTTCCCTGGAGCTTTGGATAAATTGTATAAGAGGTAACTAGTCTTTTTCGTCTGACTACTGATAACTGACGACTGATAACTACCTAACTCTTTCCAATCTCCAAACTCTCCAACCGCATTATACTCGATACCTTTCCCAAATTGCAAATCAACTCTTTTATCTGATAGTATTTTTTGCTATACTTGCCTCCATGGAAAACAGAGATCTTGATCCACTTCGTCGGATAATCAATACATACGGCTATGCTACTACTTTTGAGAAACTGGATCTTGATACCCTAGATGAAATAACTAAAGGATTGGTAGCTATCCGCACTGGTACGATTCTACGGTGGGGGAGAGCTCCAAAAGCACTTTTTTTATATGATCCAGCCAGAGGAAAAGCACAAATTCATAGTGGGTACAACTTGGGGGGGATAATAACTCAGGGATGGCAGATAATCGCATATGTTCCAGGTATAGATGCTCAAGGTATAGGGATTATTTACCGATCTTTTGCGAAACCTTTGGATATTTAAGAAATCATACCGGCGATCAGACGGAACCTGAAAAAAGTGTCTGCATGTGTGTTCTGCCTGCAGAAACCAAATCCGTTTTATTTTGACTAACCCCCACCTTCTGACCAATGACACTATAAAACTCATCCACCTCAGACAGTTGTTGATATTTTAAGGTTCTTCTCCAATCACCACGAAAAACATCATTAATCACCCGTTGTCTAAAAGTATTTGCCCAAGCTGTATAAATACCACCAGGCAAAGCCAAACTCAGACCAGCCAACTTCATAATTTCATCAGTTGCAACAGTCACACAGGCCTCTTCAACTTGGTTATTTACACCATATACACAACCGGCTTGATCATCCTTTTCTCCAATCGCAAAGTAATATAGTCCTTTCATCCGATCAACCCGCATTTGAAGTCCCGGATCATCAAAAGGATAAAGCGTTCTCCTAACCGGACTACTTTGATGTAACAACTCATGAATAATATATTGTGCAAAAGAAGAGTACGGTTTGTGATTTATTACTGATTTTCCGCTGGTATCTTTCAAATAAAAGGCACCTTCTGAATTAATAAAGATCTCCTTCGATAAAGCATTAGTCATGCCTCCATAATCTTGTAATTTTTCAACAGGATTAGAACATCCAAACGCAGCTTGGATTCCATAAGCAAACGGCAAAGACCTGTTTATTCGCAAGCTTCCTCGCAAAGCTGCAGGATCATACGTTTTTTCACTGCCCATGATTTCTCCCACCTCACTGGTAAAAAACTCGACTATCTCATCAGCAAAAGGATCTACAGACCGTTGAAAACTATCGAAATTACCCCTATTCTCCCTCTCAGCTCTATTTATAAAATCAGCTAAATTGCCACGGTTGACTGAAGAACGAGCAGAAATGGCATGTATTCCGGTCCCAAACACAGCCAAACCGGCAAGCGCACCCCCAAAGATTAATATTCGTCGACGGGTATATGCCAGGCGTTCTTTTTCTTGTCTTCTCTGTTTTTTGCTTTTTTTAGGCAAACCTGAACCGTATCCTTCAACCCTATCTTTATTTGCCATGTACGTATTTTAGTCCCATAGCCAAAAAAAATCAAAATTATGAAACTGGGATCAATCTGACATTTTCATCGACCGGCAAATTGTAGGGTTCAAAAAAACTCCTGGCAGCCTCATAACCTGACAAAGCACCTGCAAATAAACGCCTTGGGTTGGTTTCAAAGCTACTAACTTTCCTCTCCCGTGCACCAGGCCGAATCACTCCAACTTTCAACCCATCATTTTCGCCACCCGACAACTCTTTAATAGATCCTAAAATCTGATTGTATTTTTTAAATGACTCCAGATAGCTTTTAGCCAAATCCGGATACCTCTTACTCCTTAAAATTTCAGCAACCAAAATGTCTAGCGGGGTTTTGACTTTCATTTTTCCCTCTGGACGAGTCAACACCATCAATAAATGAGTACAGCCATCTTCAACAGCTTCCTTAAAAGCAACTCCCGAGGTCGCCACCGCACCATCGGCCAAAAACCTTCCTTGATATTTGCGCGGCATCCCAGCCCAAAACGGCATCAAACAGCTATATAACATTGCATCATGAATTTGCTCTCGATTTGACACCGGATATAAATCTACCGCTTTTCCAGAATATGCATCTGTTGTGTAAACATGGATCGGTACATCCAAATCTAGGATTCTTTGAACGGCCAAAGTTTTGCGTCCCCACATCACATCATGAGTTAAAAACGGAATATCAACGATCGGTTTACCAGAAAAAATTCTGACCGGACTAATAAAATCAGTCACCAAATCCTGATAGTAAATACTCGTACCAAGCGGCGCTTGATCAGCAAATGAATAATAGGCAGTGCAGACCCCCCCCGAAACACCATAAATTGCATCGACAAATCTAAACAAACCGATTGATTGAAAATATACCCCTGACCCTGCACCAACTATCCCCCTCATCGATCCACCTTCAATCACCACACCTAACTTAAAACCATCTCTATAATCTCCATCACGGATATTAGTTTGATATCTTTGAACAATCAGTTCACCAACATCAGGGATTCGCGATTCTAACATTTAACGAAGAACTATTTTCGCGTAGCGAAAAGAGCTTTGCTCACTTGGCCAAACCCAGCTTCTCGATCACGCCCTTGTATCGATCAGCATCTTTTTTCAACAGATATTGCAGCAATCGCCGTCTCTTATTCACCATCGACAGTAACCCGCGGCGGGAGTGGACGTCGTGGTCGTGTTCTTTTAAGTGAGAAGTTAAATTCTTAATCTGCTCGGTCAGCAGCGCTGCCTGAACCTCCGGAGAACCAGTATCACCCTGATGGGTCGCAAACTGATCAATAATATTTTGCTTTATCTTTGGATCTAACGGCATTTTGGTATCCTTCCTTTATCTGGAATAACCTCGGTACCAAGAAGTAATTCCTTTTACTTACACGCGTAGTTTAACAGATCTATGCTAATATAGCAAGCTCAACCACTGCATTTATCTATACTCATTAATCCTAATTCCTTCAACCATTTCTGGCATTGCCAACACTCTACTAACTCCGACAGCCATACTTTTTAAACAAAGAGCTAGCGCTTGAAGATCGTCATCATTAAAAGTTCCTGAAACATAGCCACGACCTCTTCTTAGATCTTTAAAATACATTAGAAATGTTTTATTCATATCGGACTCTATTATGCTATATAATGTCGAATAACTTGCAACCTCAGGCCAATCAGGTTGCAACCTAGCTCTCAATTCATCGGGTAAATCATCACTCTGTTTGGTAATGTACAAATGACTACCATATCCTACTTCTTGACTAGCATACCCCTGGTAACTATCACTATTGGTGTGGTAAGTATTTACCCAAACTTCATCGTCACCAAATACAGCAACTTTAAAGTAACCATGGCTCTTTGGAGGGAGCATAACCCCATAGGTTTCATCACGCCTAGAGGCTTTTGGGATGTAAACACCAGGACTTCTAGTTACCGTAGCCAAAGTAATGACATCTGCGCTAATTTTATCAGCTAACGGGTACAATGCCTCCCTATCAACCATCTGAACTCTCCAAATCCACAAAAGGCCGGTTTAAATTGAAGACGATGTCAGAAAACGCTCTTCGCAGTTTCTCCATTAATTTGCCCCTCCGGTCCCTTTGTAAACTTTCGGAGTTAGCCAATCGGGTTGAGGACTGAAAGAATCATCGCCGACTGCTTCATAAGTTTGTTCTTGAGGCGTTGACGGCTGGACCTCATGCTCGCCTTGCATCACCGGACCAGTTGGAACCGGCTGGGCTGGCTGAGGTAGGGACGAAACCGGAGGTGGAGTAGTCGGGGGTGTTGGCATAATGGGCTGAGGCGATGCGCTAGCCGCGTTTGCGCTAGCCACGTTTGACGTGGACGCGGGGGTCGTCATGTTAATCGGACCTTGAGGTTGAAACGCCCGTAAATCAAACCCCTGATTCAAAGCCGCCTGGTCAATCGGTGGGACACTCGAGGTCGCACCTCCAATACTTGGCGTTGCTCCAAAAGCTGGATTAACCGGCGGAGTAGTATTAAATTGCGGCTGGAAAGCCGGCTGCGGCCCAGCTACCGGTTGATTAACTACTGGTGTCTGATTACTGATAACTGACGACTGACTGCTCACCTTCCCTCCCGCTTGCATCGCCGCCCCCACCGCACTAAACGTATCCGCATTTACTCCGACTGTCAGATTTTTGGTCGCGTCATAAATTCCCGTCAATATATTAGAAGCGCTGTCTGCATCCATGGTTAGCCCGACGTCAGGCAAAATTTGCCCTACCATCTGCGACAAACTGGGAGCGGTCGAATCGAGTACTTTAAACTGCCCGAAACTGACATTCATGGCATTATTATCAATATTAACAATTGGGGTTTGCGAAAAAAGCGCCTGGTTAGAAGTGTAAATAGTCCCAGCTTCCGTCAAAGTCGTTACCGCTATCGTCACAATCAAATCAAACTTACCCCCGGCATATTTTGTCTCAACTTTGGACGGCTCAAACCGCTGTCCAGGCACCACATGGAAGACCAAATTCAGATTCGATCCCTCGGGAAACCAATCCAGCTTTTCCAGCGCCGGCACCGACCCATCCGGCATCACCACATTTTCCAAGCTCAATACTAAATCCCCACTCTTAGCCTGCGGAAAAGTATTTTTGACCTCCCCAACCCCGAATAAATTGCCATTTTCAACCAGCAGCGGACTCTCCGTCGTGATCGCCGCCTCTTTACCGCTCTGTTTCAACGATAAATAAAACGCCAACCCCGCCGCCAACACATCCACGCGTGCCTGGGATGGCAACACCACCAACACATTTTTGGCTGTAACCAGGGTATTTTTGAAGTCCTGTACTTGGGTTTCGTATTTCATAAAATTCGAAGCTAAATCTGGATGGGATTATACCACACTATCCTATAGGATACAACAATCTGGCTTTTTTACCACCCTTTATGCGAAAAAACGCCTGAAAGCCAAACTCTCCAAGGAGTAGCAGCTGGAATCGGAGTACTTGTCGGTGTATTAGTCGGCGCAGGGATACCTGGACATTTAGGAGTATAGTCTACTACTTCTGGACCGGTAATTCCACTAAAACCCGGCCCAAGTCGAACCGTAATATCATAGTGAGATTCAGGCTTAATCTTCTCTCGCTCTTTACCGTCTATACTTGAATATTCATCATCAAGAATCAAATCAAATTCAGTTGTTCCCAAGGGAAATTTCTTCACAATTGTACCTTGTTCAAAAGGAAATGGACCAGGCAAAGGAACCTTAACCTGAAAAATACCTACCCCATACTCCTGATCAGGAGGTAAACCAGTGGCCGCAATTTTCATCCTAATCCTAGCCCGATCCGTATTAGGCTCCAGACATTCAGAACCAACCCTAAATGAAGCCCACATCGAAGGCTTGGCCTCAACATCATTAGACCTACTAGCAAAACCCAAAGCCGCTCCTGAAACCAGGATCGTGGGCAACACTGCATTCCGAAACCCTTCTTTGAAAGTCATATTTATTTCTAGAAGCTCATCCTACTAAACTATGGGGTAATAGTCAAATATCAGAGAATAAAAAGGGACTAGAGCACTCTAAACGACTGGACCACGTCGCCAACCGCAAAATCAACCGCCGGTTCAAAAATCATCCCACATTCGCCGTTCCGGTCGACCCGGGTGATCTCCTCACGAACCTTTTTTAGCGATTTAATCTTACTCTCAGCTACTACTTCATCTTCACCGGTCGCATTTTTACGCACGATTCGCACTTTCGGACCTTTTGTAATATAGCCTTCCAGCACCTTACACCCGGCAATCCGCTCGTTTTTACCATACGGAAACTCAGCCACGATCTGGGCCGACCCAAACACCTCATCCAACACGTCCAGCTTCAGCATCCCATTAACCACATCTTCCATTTCATCCAGCAGTTCATAAATGACATTGTAAGTCCGGATCAACACATGGTCAGTTTCCGCCATCCGCTGGGCATTGGGAGTCACTTTGGTGTTAAAACCGATCACAATCGCCTTAGTCGAAGCCGCCAACTGGACATCGGCCTCACCGACTTCCCCGGTCCCGCTCGAAATCACTTTCAAATGCTCCCCATCAGCGTTAAATTTGGCCAGCGCATCCTCAATCGCTTCCAGCGACCCCTGCATATCCGCCTTCACCACCACCGCCAACACCTGGACATCCTGATCTTTCATTCGATCGATCAAACTTTTAACCTTATCCTTTTCACCCTTAATTTCAGCCTCCTGTCCCAAAGTCGCCCCAACTGCCGCTACCCCTTCCAATCCTAAAATCTCCACCGGCACTGAGGGCCCAGCCAAATCCAGATTTTTATTATCAAATCCGGCTAACCCCCGCGCTTTACCCTTGACATCGCCAAGCACTACCAAATCCCCCCGTTTCAAAGTCCCGTTTCGAATCAGCAGCGTCGCCACCGGACCCTTAAACTTATCCAAATGCGACTCGATCACCACCCCAACCGCCGGCAAAGACGGATCACCTTTGATCTCATGCAACTCCGCCACCAGCAAAATCATCTCCAATAATTTTTCGACTCCTTCCCCGGTTTTAGCCGACAACGGCACCACCGGCACATCCCCGCCGTATTCTTCCACCAACACCCCGTTATCCGACAACTGCTTTTTAATCTTTTGCATCTGAACCTCAACATTCACTCCCGGCAAGTCCACTTTGTTAACGGCCACAATCATCGGCACATTTGCCCCCAAAATATGCTTAATCGCCTCAACAGTCTGCGGCATCACCCCATCATCGATAGCCACCACCAACACCGCGATATCCGCCACCTTCGCTCCCCGTGAGCGCATTTTTTCAAATGCCGCGTGCCCAGGCGTATCAATGAAAGTAATTATTTTTGCGGCTTCTTTTTTACCAACCTCTAAACTCTGACCTCTAACCTCTACTTGGTACGCCCCAATATGCTGGGTAATTCCCCCATGTTCCTTTGAAGCCACACTCGACTTCCGGATAAAATCCAGCAAACTGGTCTTGCCATGATCAACATGGCCAAGTATCGTTACAATCGGTGGTCGTATTTGATTACTCATTTTTATTTGTCATTCTGGCAAGCCCTGCGCGACCAGAATCCTCCGTAATACTTGAGTATAAATCCACAAATCGAGGGTTTAACTCTCTGATCATAATCAACTTGTCTATTCTATTCATATCTTTTACTTGTTTCTCTCTTATTATTGCTTCAAATTCTCCATCAATAACTTCGTAATACAATAATTTACGCAACTTATATCTCTTAGTAAACCCATCGGTTAATTCTTCTCTATGCTCATAAACTCTTCTGACTAAATCATTCGTTACGCCTGTATATAGCGTTGGTCTATCATTACCCATAATATAAACGTACATTTTCTGTCCTTTCTGATTCTGGATGCGCTTCACTTACCAGAATGACGGTCAGACAAAACAAAAACCGCCCCTTCTGACTTAGCGGTTTCGAGACTTCTGATAAATACTTAAGATTTAATAACTTAAATCAGCATAAAATCACTTATCAGATTTTTTAGTCTCTTCCGCCCTGTCCCCCGTAGCTTCAGCGGAGGGGGATCCTTCTACCTTAGCTTCATCTTCAGTCTCTTCAGCCTTTTCAACCGCCTTCTCACTCGTCACATCCTTAGCTTCCCCGTCCCCCGTAGCCTTCTCGACCCCCATAGCTTCAGCGTCGGGGGTGGCGGAGGGGGATTCCTCCTCATCTTTTTTATCATCCACAACTGTATCATCTGTAACATCAGTTTTGGCATTATCATCGCTTACCTTACCCTGATCATCCGCCGCCTGAGCACTGGTATCATCCGCTGAAACATCCGAAACCTCTTTCATTTCCCCCTCCCCACCTGCCTTTTCCCCTCCTTCAGCTAATCCTTCTGGCTTCACGGTAGTCGGTAGATTATCAGCGGTAGGCTCCTTTTTAGCCACTTCCCCAAATGGCGATGGCGAACTCGCCCCATCTTCCAAACCTTCAATATCAATCTTCCAACCAGTTAGTTTCGCCGCCAATCTGACATTTTGTCCACCCTTACCAATCGCCAACGACAGCATGGCCGTGGGCACTTTTACTTTTGCCACCCGCTCTTCTTCGTTCAAACTCACCACCACATCTTTGGCCGGGGACAGTGCCGAGGCGATAAACCTGGCCGGATCCTCCGAATAGGGCACTATATCAATCTTTTCTTCACCCAATTCATTAATTACCGCCTGCACCCGCACCCCTTTTTGACCCACCAGCGACCCGACCGGATCAACCCCATCTTGATTAGAAACCGCCGCCAACTTAGTTCGTCCACCAGCCTCCCTGGCAATCTCCTTGATCTCCACCGCCCCCGACTGGATCTCCGGCACTTCCATCGCAAACAAACTCTTGATCAAAGCCGGATCCGAGCGCGACACTACCACTTCAGGCCCCCGACCGGTCTCCCGAATCTCCTTGATTAAAAACTTCATCCGCTGATTCGGCGCGTAATATTCATCTCGAATCTGCTCCTGCGGCGGCAAAATCCCCTCAGCCCGACCTAAATCCACAAAATAAGTATTACCCTCTTGCCTTTGAATCGATCCCGAGATCATCGTCCCGACTTTTTTATCATATTCATCCAAAATCGCCCCTTTTTCCGCCTCATGCAACCTCTGGGCGATCACCTGTTTGGCAGTTTGAGCCGCAATCCGGGCAAATCCGGGCGGAGTCACATTTTCCTCACCCCGATGAATGGTAATTTCCCCCGATGACGAGTTAATTTTTGCCGTAAAAGCATCCATTTCCTCAGGCACCTCTTCGCCCCGCAGCGACAAATCTTTCCGATAAGCCGCCAGCGCCGCCTGCTCGATCGCATCGATCACCACCTCAACATCAACCCCTTTTTCCGAGGCTATCTGATTCAGCGCCGCTGCAAATTCCGTTCTAGCTTGTATAGGCATTTTTCTGTTAGGAACTAGGATTTAGGAAATAGTTATAAAAAACTAACTCCTGTTTCCTCCTCCTACCTCCTATAAACAAAATGGCGGGACAAGCCCACCATCAGTCACCCTCCTGAATTCTATCTTCGATATTGTAATCTTATGCCCAATTTAAGTCAAGTTCTTGGCAGCTTCAATTTTGGTATTTTTGTCAACGATGATTAACTCACTTGAAGCAAAGTGATATAATTTTCCACGAATGAAAAACCCAGCCGAAGACTTCGCGCAGTTTGATATTGAACAATATAAAAAAACATTACGCCAACAGATTTTTAGGGATGTCGATCTTTTGATTGGGACAAAACGCCAGATCATGACTTGGAATATATTTTCACCACATACCTTACAAATCATTCATATTCAAAAATTTAGAAACAAGGAGGAAAGAATTGATGAGTACCCAACCGAAGATTTAGAAGTGCCTTTTCCACTCTATCACTTTAGTGATTCTATACATATTGGTACAGTAGATGTTTTCGGTCACCATCCACAGGCTCGAATAGGAGGTATTAATGCAACTCGATACGGCCGCTTACCAAATTATATCTTAGCTCCAGATAATCAATTTTACTCTATAAGTAATTATTATTTAATTTTAGAGGATGGGGGGATTATTAAAAGAGATTTTATCCTTGAGGATCCTGATATCATGGCTGAACTGGACGATCTAGAAATTGACATTGACTCTCTAATCAAAAGCGGTGAAGTAAAAAAAGTGGAGTTCTTACCCGAAAGCGGTCGAGTATATACAAAAGACATCGTTCCTGGTGAGCATGAAAGTAGTACAGTCCCAACATTCCCAGAGGACTATGAAAAAATTCTGGAACTAATGAAACAGATAAAACAACGTGGTGATATGGAAATAATCATATCGTAACAGTTAGCTGGGTGAAGCTAATCCAGTCTTTGATATAGAAGTATTTATCTGACAAATCCTCATTAAAACTAACCCTTTTTCATTATACCTATCATGTGCTACTTGACATTTGTCAGACAATGTCTTACACTACTCTCACTGACCCGATCGGTATGGACTTGATAATCAAAGCCTTGGTAATTGAAAAAGATCGGGAAGAACATATCAGTAAGCATGGTATTACCCTTGTGGAGGTCAAGGAAATAGTAACCAGCGACTACGTTTTCATCGAAGGCAAACTTGGTCGTTGGCAAATCATCGGTAAAACCAGTACCCAACGATTTGTCACAGTAATCATTGGACCACGGACAGAGCCGAATACTTATGGCTTAGTGACCGCGCGAGATAGTAAAAAGAAAGAGATAATGCTGTATAAAGAATCAAAGTCAGGAAGTGAGAAAATAAAATGAGCGTAAAAATTATTCGAGTTAACAACGGCACGCTAAAACCGATGCCACCCTTTAAAACCCTCAAGGAGGAGGCTAACTTTTGGGACAATCACGACATCACCCAGGATATCACTCCCAAAACGCATATCGGTTTCCATCAAGCCAACAAAACCGACAAAATAACCGTCCGATTCGAGCCCGACCAACTCCAAAACCTGCGCCAACAAGCCTCCCAAATGGGCATCGGCCCGACTACTCTCATCCGAATGTGGATTCTAGATAAACTGAAGCAGCGGAAACAACTCTAACTACAACCAACCTTTTTTCATTTCAATCTGTCCGGCTCAAATTCCTAGGGGTTATCCTGATCAATGTACAAATTCTGATCCTGTCTCGCCCAGGTTCCGGGTCTGGTTTGTCGAAGTTTTCGTTCAGCTCCAGAGATACTCAAATTTAATGCTCCTAAAACTTCTGGCGCAAATGTCACTTCTGAATAGACCAATCCTTGAGGAGAAGGTATTCCATCACCAAGTCTTGCACTAATTATACCCATCTGATCATTTCGACCAGTCGGATTACGACCAATTCCTAATAGTCGATTTTTTAAGGCATTAAACATTACCCGACCAGACGGGTCATAAGTCCGAAAACCATCCGTCTCCCCTAGAATTTTTCGACCATTCAAAAGCGCATAAAAAGCGTCATTAGCGTTGGATCGAGATACCCGGAATAACCAATCCTGAGCATCAAAACTACCCTTCATCCCCACCAAATCAGGTCGTATATTATCAACGGTTATACCAGTTACCACCTCTGACTTTCCCACACCCTCGCGATTATTTATCGAAAAAACCTCGTAAAAATTTTCTGTCTTCGTATATAATGCTGGCGGCGGACCTTTAAATCTAGTCTCATCCAAGGGATCATTAGAAGTCACCGAAATCGTCCGCCGTTTCTGAAGCGGAGAAAGTAAAATCGCCGTTTTGTGATCACCTTCCTCAATTACCACACAAAAATCTCCTAACACACTTTTGGCACCTTCCAGCTTCAACACCGTGTCGGCTGATTTTTTAGCTAAGTTCTCTTCTAACGCTCCCAGGGCTTTTTTCAACTCAGCCTGTGTCACCTCGCTGTAGGACTTTTGGGCTTCTGTCATTGCACTCTGATCTACTCGTGCCAATCGACTCAAGGCTATTTTTTGAGCAATAATCTTATCTCTCAGATCACACAACTGCTCTAGTCCAGCCCCAATTTCCTGCTGCAAAACTTCCGGAGTCTTAGCTTTTTCTCCAGCTTTAATCGCCGGTTGCTGTTTAGCAGCATCTGCTTCAACCGGGTTACTTGGCTGGGATTTTCGATGGAGCAATCGAGAAATAAAATTGGGCCGTCGTTCGACAGCATCTGCAACCGGCGCTGGAGCTTGAGGACGTTCTACATCTTCTGCCATACTCTCAATCTAACACTATCTCAACTCTGGCACAACCGAATCTTAAAACCAGCCCTTTTTCTTGCCGCTCAAAATCGCTAGTTGCTCGTATAACCGGTGTTCTTCGCTGGATAGATTTTTCGGTACTTCGAGCCTGATTCGCACAAAATGGTCGCCTTTAGCGCCTCCACGCACCGACGGCACCCCCCGACCTTTGATCCGAATTAGCGACCCCGGCTCAGCCCCGGCTGGCACCTTCAGCTTCACCACCCCATCCACACTCTTCACATCAATCGTCGTTCCCAGCACCAACTGCGGGACAGACAAAGTTTTTTCCGTAAAAATATCCGACCCCTCCCGCACAAATTCCGGATGACGCCGCACATTAAACACTAGTTCCACCTCACCAAACCGCATCCGCGTCCCATTATCCACCCCTGCCGGCACCTTGACCGTCAACCTCTCCCGCCGCGGTGTCTGGCCGTCCGGCCGCTCGATCTCTATCTCTTTAGATACACCGTGAACCGCCTCCTCAAACGTCAAGTTCATCTGATACATCGGCCGCCGTTTCGGAAAACCGCTAAATCCTTGCCCGTTCATTCCGCCAAAAATCTGCGAAAACAGATCAAACGGGTCCTCAAACCCGCTAAAATCAAACTCTACGTTCGGATTCCCCCCGCCGGTTGAGTAAGAATAACTCCGAGCACCTCCGCCGAAAGGATTAAAACCGCCTTCGCCAAACGGCCCTCCGGCTCCCGTCCCCGACCCTCCTGCCTGAAATGCCGCGTGCCCAAACTGGTCATAAGTTTTGCGTTTAGACACGTCTGACAGCACCTGATAGGCCTCTGACACCTCTTTAAACCGCTCCGACGCGCCGGCGCTTTTATCGACATCCGGATGATGCTGCCTGGCTAATTTGCGATACGCCAACTTTATCTCCGCCTCCGAAGCCGATTTTGCAACTCCTAATACTGTATAGTAATCTCGCTTTGCCATAAATTAGTCTCTAGTGACCAGAATCTAGAGTCTAGCTAACACCCAAATATTCTTCGAGTGCATCCGAGAAGTTGCCTTCCTTCCTAGATTCTTGACTCTAGCGACTAGACTCTCCTTAGCGCCTAAACGCGCTAATTACCACATGCTCCTTGCCGTGGGCTACAATTTTAACGTTTTTGAAGTATTTTTCAAACAACCGCTCGACAAACGGCTTGACATGCTTTTGAATCACCCAGGTCAGCTGGCCTCCGGGCTTCAAATGTTTGTAACATTCATGGGCCACTTCCTCCAAAAAATCATTGCCCAAATGTTGGGCCGGATTCGACAAAATCTGATGATACGTCCGCTCCCCAACCGCCGAAAAATTATCGCTCAAAAACACCTCAGCATTTCTCAGATCATTCAACGCCACATTTTCCTTGGCCAATTCCACCGCCCGCAGATGATCCTCCAACAGATGAACATGCCCTTTCCAATTAAGTTTCGCACAAAAAATCCCCAGCGCACCCCCTCCCGCACCTAAATCCGCGATCAATGTCCCATTTTCAACCTCGACATTCTCCATCATCAGCCTGGTCCCCGCGTCCAACCCAACCTTCGAAAACACCCCGGCCCTAGTCCGAAACTTTATCTCCACCCCCTTCACATTTTCGGTCATTACATCATTCATAATTTTTTACCTTTAGTCCTTCCCTCTTCTTTCTTTGTCCTTCCCACCTCTCTGTCATTCCCACCTCTCTGTCATTCCCACCTCTTTGTCATTCCCGCGAAGGCGGGAATCCACCTAAACTATCTCCTTGTATAAATCTCTCCATTCCAAATTCTCCTTCTCTATTAAATTTATCTTCCATTGTCGATTCCATTTTTTCATTTGTTTCTCGCGTCCAATCGCCGCATTAACATCACCACATTGTTCATCATAAACCAAGTCATGCACATGATATTGCTTCGTAAATCCCTCAACCAAGCTATTTTTATGCTCATAGACTCTTTTTACTAAATCACTTGTGACTCCAATATATAAAGTTCCATTCTTTCTACTAGCTAAAATATAAACCCAGTACATATTTTTCTGGATCCCCGTCTTCACGGGGATGACAGGCAGGAACTTCAAAAAAGCCTCGGTCTCCCGAGGCCAACTAGTATCTAGCAACTAGTAAACTAGTAACTAGTTTTTATTCCCTTCATCTACTACTTCCCCCTCGACTGCTTCGGCTTTTGAACTATCACTCGACTCTCGACTCTGTTCACTCGATTCTGCATTCGTATCTTCGACTGTTGTTTTAGAGTCTTCTGTCTGGCCATCAGCGGTTTGCGGTTCGCCATTACCAGACTTTTCGTACATCGCCGCCCCCACCTTTTGGATCGCCTCGCTCAGCGCGTCCATCTTCGGCTTGATCTCATCGATCGAACCACTGTCTTTGACCTGCTTCAACTCTTCAACTTTAGCTTCAATATCTTGACGCACATCCTCAGTCACTTTATTCGCAGAAGAGCTGTGCTCATCCCCGGCATCTTTGAGTGTCCGTTCAGTCGTAAAAATCAAGGTATCAGCCGTGTTCCGAACATCCACCTCTTCCCGCTTTTTCCGATCTTCCTCAGCGTGGGCCTCAGCCTCTTTGGTCATCCGCTCAACTTCCGCCTTATCCAAACCAGTCGTGCCAGTAATGGTGATCTTTTGCTCTTTGCTAGTCGCTTTATCTTTAGCCGTCACATTTAATATTCCATTGGCATCAATATCAAAAGTCACCTCAACCTGGGGCACTCCACGCGGGGCAGGTGGAATTCCGTCAAGAATAAACCGACCCAGTGTTTTATTATCACCGGCCATCTCCCGCTCACCCTGCAGCACATTAATCTCCACCGAAGGCTGATTATCCGCGGCCGTCGAGAAAATCTCCGATTTTGAGGTCGGAATAGTCGTATTTCGATTAATCAACGGCGTCCGCACACCTCCCAACGTTTCAATTCCGAGAGTAAGGGGCGTCACATCCAGAAGCAACACGTCTTTAACCTCACCGCCGAGCACTCCACCCTGGATCGCCGCCCCAACCGCCACCACTTCATCCGGATTAATTCCTTTGTGGGGTTCCTTGCCAAAAAACTTCTCCACCGCCGCCCCAACCGCCGGCATTCGCGTCATCCCACCAACCAACACCACCTCTTCAACAGCTTTAGCTTCAACTTTGGCATCTTTCAAGGCCGATCGAACCGCCTCAAACGACTTATCAATCAACTCCTGAACCAAACTTTCCAGTTTAGCCCGAGTTAATTTCATCTCCAAATGCTTCGGCCCCGAGGCATCCGCCGT
>CAZXEW010000043.1:0-20411 GCA_964640215.1 uncultured Gammaproteobacteria bacterium | reverse complement strand
CGGATTATCAGCACAACTTTGAATGTTGGTGGTCGTGGCAATTTTGATTTCAGAAATATTCAAAAATATCTAAGTCGTGACGTCCAAATATCAACGGAGGCCCAAACCCAGACGTTCGAGATGAATATCGAAAAAACTAGGCAGCTTTACCCAGGCCTGAAGACATCTGAAGAATATCTCAGAGAGTTTTTAGAAACATCTTACCCTAAAGGAATATAAGCGATGATTACTAAACAGAAGGATTATGAACTAAAAGAGGAAATTATCCGGACTTGGTCGACATTTATCCCAAAAAAAGCTATTTCCGAGGTTGCCAAAACTCTGCGCTCAAAGTGGATCAACACGGGTAAGAAAGAAAAAGAATTAAGAGAAAAAGCCTCGAATAAGTGGGGTTTCCCTTATTGCGTAGCGGTTAACAACGGGACTGCGGCGCTTCGGGCCTCTTTAGCAATGCTTGGGGTAGGAGTGGGGGATGAGGTGATATCGACTCCCTTTACATTTATCGCCACCAATACTGCAATTCTTGAGCAAGGTGCCAGACCTGTTTTTGCCGATATTAAATACGATGACTTAAACATTGACCCAAAAAGTATAGAGTCCAAGATTACCCGTAAAACAAAGGCGATTATGGTTGTACACTACGGTGGTAATCCCGTCGATTTAGATGAAATTCGGGAAATCGGTCGAAAGCATAAAATTGCGATCATTGAAGACGGCGCTCATGCCTTCGGGAGTATGTATAAAGGTCGGTATATCGGTGAAACCGGGGATTTGGTTTGCTTTTCTTTTCAAGTTGTAAAAATTATTAATTCAGGAGATGGGGGATTGATTGTCACATCCAGTAAAGATTATTATCAAAAACTGAAGAAAATAATCTGGTATGGCATCGATCGGGAACAAAAGAAAACCAGCCTGCTTGATCCCTTGCCGAAAAGTTTTAAGGGTGATATTTTGGGTTTTAAGTATAACATGAACGATATTACGGCCACTTTGGCGTCAGTCGGGGTTGACCATTACGAGCGGGCAGCCAGGATACGTCGCAAGATCGGAGAGCGCTATCGCCAGGAACTTGGGGCGATTCCTAATATAAAACTGATGAAATACTACGATGACCGCCGCCCAAACTACCAGATTTTCCCAATTCATGTCAAACATCGGCTATCCTTTGCCAAATACTTGAAAAACCAAGGGATTATGGTCAATATTAACAATCGTCGCAACGATATTTACCCGATGTTTGGAGGAAAACGGCCGGATTTAGTCGTTACCGACCGGGCGGATCGGGATGTGGTATTGTTACCGCTGCACGCTGATCTGAGTGAGGGGCAGGTAAGTTTTATTATCGAAAAGGTCCGTGATGCCGTAAAATAGGTCGAATCATATTTGCCTGTCTCCAACGCAGTTACATTTACTATGAAACAAACTAGAGAAATTAATCTTGTATCAGATTTGGAGCCTTCTGATCATCATCAATTTGAGGCTGAGTGCATAAAAAAATATATTAAAGGCAAGAGGATTTTAGATATAGGCTGTTGGACCGGCCAGTTTTTATCTTTAATTGAAGATCAAGCTAGGTGTATAGGAATTGAATTGGATAAAAAAGCGGTTGTCTTTGCTAGGAAGCATCGAAGGGGACATTATATTGAAGGTAGTGCCTTAAAGTTGCCCTTTAAAAATAACCAGTTTGATGTTGTGACCATGTGGGATGTGATTGAGCATATTCCCAAGAATACTGAAGAGCAGGCCCTCAGGGAAGCATGGCGAGTGTTGAAGAGAAATGGCATTTTCGGACTAAGTACAGTGACAACTCATCCGCTGTCGGTGCTGTTAGATCCAGCTTTTTTTTTAATTGGTCACCGTCACTATTCAAAAAAACAACTCTATAATTTTTTGAGATTAAGCGGGTTTAGCGTTTTTAAAACAATCAATAAATGGGGAATTTGGACGTTGCTAAATCATAATCTTCATTTACTCGGAAAACATGTTTTTAAAAAAGAGTTTCGAATTAGTAAGCTTTTGAAATTGGTCGATGGTGAGTATAGAAAGAATGGCTTTGTTCAAATTCTTATTATTGCCCGAAAAAATGATAAAAATTACAAATAGTTTGTTTTTTCTATTGTATGTATTAATGAATATTAATCTTGTTAGAGTATTAGTTAAGGGTGTTTATTTGCCAGTATATATCCAATTTGAATGGCTGAAAAAGTACAACATCAAACACATTATCGATGTGGGAGCGTATCACGGCGATGTTGCCAGAGCACTCTATTATCTCTTTCCTAAGGCAATGATATTTGCATTTGAACCAAATCGTATTCATATTCCTAAGATTGTTAATAAAATTCCGGCTAAGAAATTGGTAATAGAAAATATTGGACTAAGCGACTCTAAAGGATCGGCTGATTTCTTTGAGTACGACAACGAAGCATTATCATCGCTATTACCCTTAAACAAGCATGTCACTTCTTCGAACAATGGACAGAATAATTGGTATCAGAAAGCATCGTTACAGCGACGAAGTAAGGTTATGACCACAACTTTGGATCAATATTTTAATAACAAAAAAATGAAAGGGCATATTTTTCTAAAAATAGATACCCAAGGAACGGAGTTGTCAGTTTTGAAGGGAGGTAGAGATTTTTTACAGAGGGTTTCAATTATTCATATTGAAACTTCATTCGATCAACTATATCAAGGTCAGTCCCTGTTTGATGAAATATATCAATTTCTAATAGAAGAGGGTTTTTCATTTAACGGGGAAAGTAGAGAATCGCATTTTTATCCTACCTTCGGTCCAGTTAATCAGATAAACGGTATTTTTATCAACAAGGATTTAGTGGATATTATTTACTAGGAAATTTTTATGTCCGCGATGAAGACTATCATATATGTTAACTATTCTCCCTACGAAAACTCTGGAAAAATTCTAGACTATTTAATTGAAACATTTCCTAATGTGTTGCACTTCTCAATTGGATTTCATCACTTAAAAAATAAGAAAAATTACAATCGATTGCTGATTTTTGATAAAGGAAGATTAAAAAAAGAGTATCTTTTGTTTCAGCTGCCGATTGCTGGGAGATTCCTATTTTTATTGTTGCCGATTCGGTCAATCATCAACTGTTTGTTAATTATGGGTTATTCTTTTTGGTTAAACCAAAGATATAAAACAATTGACGTCTATTTTACTGTTAATGCTTTTACTGCCTGGATTGGCAATTTACTGCGAAGTTTTGGGGTGGTCAAGAAAACCGTTTTTTGGGTTTGGGACTATTATCCCCCGATTCATCAAAATAAAGTTATTATGCTGATGAGATATATTTATTGGCAATTTGATAAAATTAGTTCTTTTTCTGATCGAGTGGCGTTTGTAAATCCCAGGCTGCTTGAGCTTCGTAAGGATATTGGTATATTTCCAAAGTCGGCAAAATACCCGATTATTCCAATCGGAACTGATAAATTCCCATTCCCAAATAAGAAAAATATCAAAAAAGTGTCCTTTGGATATATCGGTGTCATAAAAAAAAGCCAGGGGCTTGGGATTGTATTTGATAACGCTGACAATCTACGAAAAGAATTTGGAGATGTTAGTTTTAATATCGTAGGTTCGGGTCCGGATGAGGAATTCTTTAAACAGAGGGCAAAATCAGCTAAATTTAGAGCAACCTTTTTTGGTTATCTTGAGGAGGAATCGTTTAACAAGGTTTTAAGTAAGTGTACTATAGGAATTGCCACATATGTTCCGGATGCTAGCAATGTGGCGCATTTCGGTGATCAGGGTAAAATTAAGCGGTATCTAAGTTTAGGAATCCCGGTGATTGCCACCAATGTATCTGAATTTTCCAAAAAAATAGACCGATCTGAAGCGGGCGTTGTTGTTGATTATAATAGTCAAACTGATTTTATTGAAGCAGTCAAGAAAATTATGCGGGAATATTCCAAGTACAGTCAAAACGCCTATAAATTAAGCCAAGTATACTACTACAAAAAAATCTATCCTGAAATGTTCAAGTTTTAATATGCGTATTTACGCGATTTTTCTGATCATTGTGGTATTAGCTTATCTGCCTCTTTTCAACAATTATTTTATGCACGATGAATGGGGCAGTTTTTTGTATTATTATGACATTTTTAGTAAACACAACCTATTGGATGCCTGGCTGGGTTTTTTTCAGCCGCAGCCCGGCCAATATATTCCGATGCCAGAAGTCATCAATTATTCGATCTTTTACATCTTTGGGCTTAATTTTTTTGTCTATCTAATGGTGGGTTTGAGCCTACATAGCTTGGTAGGGGTATTAGTTTATAAATTGCTTGATCAAATTACCAAGAGCAAACTGATTGCTTTTATTTGTGGATTAGCATTTATTTTGGCGCCCCACCATTTTCAAGCTACCTCATGGGTACTCGCCAACATCGGTTATAGTTTATCGGCTATCTTTTTACTTTTGGGTTTGATTAACTATTTTAGCTGGTTGGAATCGGATGATCGAAAGAAACTTGTTTTGGCAGCAGTCGTATTTTTATTATCAGTTTTATCGAAAGATATAACTCTTTTTATTATACCAGCACTGCCAGCTATTACCCTGATTTATCTGATGAGGTCGGATCGAAAAATATTTTTAAGCTGTTTGAGTGTCCTGCCGGCCGCAATATTTGGGCTGTGGCATTTATGGTTTATCAGGACCCATCCTTTAGCTATTTTTTTGGCTGGTTCTTTGCCCAGTACACTCAACATTTTATATTTACCAATTCGAGCAATTACTCAGTCAATTTTGCCGCAGCCATTCATTTACTTCTTAGCCAAAATCTTATTGTATCCTTTCCCACCCTACGTTTCGGATAAGATTAATACAACAGCTTTTAATTTGCAGGTGGAAAGTCAGGGAGCTGCAGCTGTCATTACAATTTTGTTTTTGGCGGTTTTATTTTTAGGCAGAATGATTTACAAAAAATTTGCTAACGGGTTTAAGTTATTTCTATCAGGTGTTTTTTTAGCCGGTATGTCAGGGTTACCGTATATTTTTGTAGATCCTGCTCAGTTTAGTTTGTTGCAGCCACGATACGTCTATATTGGAGTGATTTGTTTGACGTTGTCCCTGGCAGCAGTTTTAAAAATCTGTTTAAACAAATGGGGGAATAAAACCTTGCTCGTTGTTGGGGTGGTTCTGGGAGTATTTATAGTTTCGACCTGGGTGATGTCGTATCGCCTAGCCGAAACTGGCAGCCAAAGGCGGCAGATTTTAGAACAGGTGAACTCTTGGATTATACCCACAAATAATATAGTTATATATGCATATTCGAATAAGAGTTACTATGGCCTGCCAGATCGTGTCAAAATACTGCCCTTCCAGGTGAATTTTGGGAAAGTTTTGGCAGCGTCTAGCTTCCAAAAGGTTTACTTGCCGAGACAGATGTATTCGTATTTTACCTTAGAAGAGCTAGATGACCAGGGCTACTATTTTGATAACCAAGGTAGTTTTGGATATTTTTGGGATTTTAATAAATTACAAGAATCTGTCTCTAAAAATAAAATTATCAAAAGTAGCGTTTATGCATTTTATTTTGATAGTAAACAACAGAAATTAATTAATAAGACGGAACAAGTTCGGGAGGCCCTTCGGTTTACCGATGATGGGTGAGGTGTTATAATTTTTGGATTAAATGGTAGCAGCAATCATAATAGTTGTTTTTGTACTACTTGGATACTGGTCTATGCTGTCAGGTTTCTTCCAACAAGATGAATGGCTTGCTTTTGCCTATAATCATGTTTTATCAGAGGGTGGAATTATTTCAATATTGAAAGAAGCTTTTGGACCTTCTGTCGGTCACTATCAACCGTTCAATATTTTAGCCATCAATGTTTTGACTAAATCTTTCGGTCTTAATTATCCGTCCTATGCAATTGTCAGTCTGTTGTTGCATCTTACTTGCGTTTTATTGCTGTTCTATTTAGCGAAGATAATTTTTAGAGACCAAATTATGGCTTTTTTTGTGGCTTTGTTATTTGGTATTAGTGCTGTTAATTATCAGGCAACAAGTTGGGTTTTAGCGGATACAAGTATTCATTTTTCTACAATCTTAGCCCTATTATCTTTAATAATGGCTTTTTTGTTTATAAATACTCAACATGAAAAATATTATTATCTGTCTTTGGCCGCCTTAGTGCTTTCATTATTTTTTAAAGAGATAACATTGCCTCTTTTTTTGATACTGCCGCTGACGCTTGCCATCTTTAAATCCAAACTGTTGATGAAAAAGAAGAGATTAATACTGTTAACTTTTTTACTATGTTTTTGTTATTTACTAATCAGGTGGCTAATGATTTTTTTGCCACAATCATATACTAACGATGTCCTAGTTACTGATGTGGTAGTTACAAGTCAACAACCTCTGGTCTTTATCATCTATAATTTTGTGACTTTTCCAATTCAAGCAATTGCTCAATCGATCGTGCCGGTGAAGCTACTGTTAGACTGGAGTTACAGTATTGGTCAGGTGCTACCGGATAGTTTAGCTGGAGGTATGGGTTCGCTGGAACTAGGTTTGTTTGCCGAGCACAAGATTTTTAATTTTTTAACCTTCGGGATTTCGGCCTGTTTAGTTGTACTATCCATAATAACTTGGTTTAAAAGTCGAAAAACTGACTTATCGAAATTGATTATTTGGTCGTTGATATTTGTAGCTTTGAATTCGCCGATTTTTGCGCTATCCCCGGAAAGAGTCGGTAAGGTTTATATTCTTGATTCGCGTAACCTTTATTTAATCTCCATTGGCTCATCTTTTCTAATAGTGGCGCTACTACAAAGGATTTTATCTGTCAGAAGAAGGCTATTTTATTTAGTTATTTCGTTAATAATCGGAGTAAATATGTTGATGTTGTCCAGTTCCATTAATGATTTGGCTATGGTAGGTAAAATAAGGTTAGGTATATTAAATCAAATCTCTTCGGATAATAAACAACTGTCACCAAAAGTAATATTTTACACTGAAAGCGATAAATCTTTTTACGGTTTGCCGCCGGATGTCCGGATTTTGCCTTTTCAGTCGGGTTTAGGTCAAACATTACTGGTTTGGTATTACCCTAAGGAAGAGTTTCCGCTGGAATTTTTTCAGAACAGATACTTATGGGCGATTGATAGCCAAGGGTATCAAGAAAGTAATGGTCGGGGATTTGGCTATTTTTATAATTTTGGAGATTTAAAGAATTATCTAATAAAGCATCGTCTACCGGATGATCTGGTAGTGGCATATTCTTTTAGAGCCAGGGATAGCCGGTTGACAAATATTACAACTCAGGTTCGTGATAGGTTGTCAGCCATTAATACGCCTCAGATAGAAATTCCGGCCCGGCAGTTTAATCTGACTGTCGATAATAATAATCAAGAAATTCATTTTGGAGTGGATGGATTGCGTCAGACTGCCTGGCGTTCTAGTCCTCCCTATGCCAAACTATCTACGGTGGTGGTTGGATTTAATGAACCTCGAAAAATTTGCCAAATATCGCTCGATTCCTTCGAAGATAAGAATCAGGATAAGGTTGGATTTAAGGTGTCATCCTCAGTTGATGAAAACCTTTGGGAGACAGTCTTTGAATCAGAGATATTTCCGCCCAACATTGAGGGTTTAGTTGAATTGCCATTAAAACCTGTTAGGGCCAGACTAATAAAAATTTCCCAGATAGGGTATCATCCGTTTGCGAGCTGGCAAATTAATGAACTGAAGGTATACCAATGCCAGGAATGAGAGATGAGTAAATTTTTTAATCGGTGGGTGAGAGTTGTACCTTGGTTAGTTTCGGGACTTTTTTGTTTGACACCGATTATTTGGTTTTGGGATCGAGATGGATTTTTGCTCAACGGGGTTGATACTAACTTTCCGCTCGATCCGCTGGTTTGGTTGGCCCGCCGCTTATACGTCTGGAACTCAATTGTAAACGGCGGCAGCGATTTTTCGTCCTCAAATGCCGGTTTCTTTTTTCACTTTGTTCAGGTATTCCTTTACCGGTTGGGATTACCACTCCAACAAGTTGAACTTTTTAGCTTAATTTTTTGGTTTAGTGCGATTGTGCTGTCTTCATATCTGCTATCACGTCTATTGTTTTCGGGTCGAGTATTGGTTCAGCTGACATTTATCTGCCTATACACATTTAACATTTACATGTTTAATACCTGGGAAAATGTTAAAGTGGCCAATTTAGCCTTGGTGGCAGCATTGCCGTTTGGCATTAGTACAGTTTTATTGATTTGGAAAGATAAATTTAATTGGAAAACCTCCTTGCTGGTGGTATTAACTGGTTTAATTATCTCCGGAGGGGGTATTAATCCATCTTACATTATTACTTTTGGACTAATACTGACGTTATTTCTGTTTATATACTCTTTTGAAACTGATTTCAAAATAGGTTTTAGGCAAAAATTTGTGTCGTATTTGGGTTTTATGGTAGGGGTGATGCTGGTTAATTTTTTCTGGATTTTGCCGGCTGCCAGATTTGTCTTTTCCAATATTCCGACCCAAGGCAGTATATATACAATCGGTTTCACCAACTGGGTTGACAGCCTGTCTCAAAACACCAGCATCCTCAACATCTTAAGATTGCAGGGAGCTTGGGATTGGTATGCATTTGATTCTACGACAGGGATGCCATTATATATCCCCTATGCCTTAAACTACTTTACCAAAATACCGTTTTTACTGTTTAGTTTTTTACTGCCGACCATGGTTTTTGTGTCGATTTTTCTAATTAATCGAGGGCGAATCTATTTATATATTAGTTTTGTCTGGCTGGTCATAATCGGGGTCTTTTTAGGCGTAGGGACTCATTCTCCGACTGGTGAGATTTACCGATTTCTGCAGACTCATTTGCCGTTTTTTTCGCTGTTTCGGAGCCCCTGGTATATCTTTACACCGGCCCTGGTACTGGGAATGGCGGGTTTAACTTCGCTGCTGGTGATGCGATTGTATGAGTTAGTCCCGGTAAAATATCATCGGGGAATCCATTTACTGAGCGTAGGGTTGATAATTTTAAATTTGATTTATTGTTACCCACTGGTGAGCGGTAAAATTTTTCGACCGGGTCAAACCGGCGGTTTTTATGTCAATTTCCCGGATTACGTTTTCTCGGTCAAAGAGATTGAAAAAAGTTTACCGGCTGGGCGGATAGTCAGTTTTCCGGACGATGAACTGGAGCAGTTTGACTGGGGTTACCGCGGGGTCGAATCAATACTGGCTTTAATAATTGATCGAGATCTAATCTTTTCATCGTTTAATAGTGGTAACAATGCAGTCAGCGAAGTGATTAGAGAGTTCTACTTGAGTTTGAAGAAAGATCAACTGAGGATAGCCAATAATTTGGCTTCGAAGTTGGATATTGGTTCAATCTTTCGTAAATATGACCAGCAGTCGCTAAATAATCATCTGCCCAGTGAGATTACCAATCGAGTGTCTGTCAATACAGGTAAGTGGTCGTTTTATCCATTTAACGATCAGCCACTGGGCCGAATCTATAGTTCAAATAGTTTGTTTATGGCTTACCCGAACACTTTAGGAGCATCACTGCTAGGGGTTATTCCGCCCCGAAGTATATTGCTGAATCCAGGAGACAGCGCCGTCAATACTATCCCGCAGTTGGGTGCTTATGGAATCGTGATTGCATCGACTAATTCAGCCCAGAGTGATTTAGAATTATCGCAGCGAATTGGTCGAAGTGTTGTTGATCGTTATCTGCCGATTGACATCGGGAAGGTTGATTATGTCATCGATGTTCCGGCTGAGAATGAATATCAGGTTGTTCTCGAAAAATACCGCCTGGAGGATTTTGGCCTGGATCCGACCAAAAGTTTGGAAGCGGAGATTAATGGTCACAACGTAACGCTTAAAATAGAAAAAAGTGATGATACTTATTGTTATTTTCAACCGATCTTGATACCGCAAGGACGAGTTAAGATTACCTTTAAGCTGGTTAATACAAATTTAATTAGCGGTGGTGACTTTGAAAATCAATCGGATTACACCCTGGAGGGAAATCCAGAGGTATCTTTGGTCAGGCAGTCAGCTAATCAGCATTTAAGCGTCATTAATCGAGGAGAGACCGATAATGTGTCGGTCCGATTCAAGGTCAATGGATTTGATCCGCTAGCCTCTTATTTAGTCTCCCTTAGGTATATGCATATGGTTGGTAATAACGGGATCGTGGCTGTGTTGCAAAGAAATGCCAATTCACCATTGAAGAATCAAGCTGAATGGTTGGCTAGTTCTTCGGAGTGGGGACAGTATCATCTTTATTTCGTGCCGGTGGCAACCAGTTCAGAGTTATCAATTGGGTTATATTCGCCGCCGAGCCCATTGGTGTCGAATCCAATCGGGACTAAAATTCTCTACGATGATCTAGCGATGTATAAATTATTGACCAATCGGCTGTTTTTATTTAAAGCGGCAACCAGTGATGCCATTAGCGTCGCCCAGATTGATTACCTACGAAAATCACCCAGCGAATATCGGGGCAGTTTTGAGAGTGATGGTCGGCCTTTTTTGATGGTGTTCTCGGAAAATTACTCGCCTGATTGGAAATTGGAAGTAACTAGTCCGTCTCAGCCGGAGAGTGTCAGTAGTCCGCCGGTCCATTTTACGGCTAATCATTACGCCAACGCTTGGTTTGTCGAGAGGGATGCGGGCAAATATAATTTTAAGATTAACTACCAGCCTCAAAAGTGGTACTTGATAGGGTCGCTTATTAGTCTAATAAGCGTTATATTGATTGTGATATTTGGGATAGTCAAAAGCCGGAGATGATCAAAGGAGATAGATTTAGCAAATTTCGGTATGCTAGAAGGCTGAAAGAGTGGTCGCAGCAGCATTTTTTGCCGTTGGTGATCATGAATTTGGTTTTGATGCTAGTGGTACTTCTGCGGACGGCTGGTTATTTTGCGCCTTATTTAATTTTAACCATTAATCTTATCGTAATGTTAAGTTTGATCATGGGGGTAATTTTTTTAGGTTTGAGAAGTCGGGGAATGGTGATGGTGGCGATAGTGCTGTGGTTACTATCAGCACTGCTTAGATTATTAGGAGTGGAGATTTGGGCCGATCGCAGTAGCATCTACGTTTATCAAGCGCTGATAGTGACCTTGGTTTTACTGCTAATTGAATCAAGGACTATCAAAAAAGACTAACACTCAAGATAAAAATGAAGCGGCGATCACAGCTACTCTGGATTCTACTTGGATTGTTGTTACTGGGAGTTTGGCATCAGGAGATTGGAAGTTATTTTTCACAGGACGATTTTTTCCATTTAAGGCAAATTTCCAATTTCGGGGTAGCTGAAATATTTAGGACACTGCTTCCGAAATATAGTATTGAGGCCACTTTTTATCGGCCAATCAGCCGCGAAATTTACTCCTGGGTGATGTTTAATCTGTTTGGTTTAAATGCTTTAGCCTTTCATCTAGTCAATTTTGGTTTGATTTTGGTGAACGGTTATCTATTTTTCAGATTTTTTGTCTTGTTATCAAAAAAAAGGGTGATCGCGATGGTTGGAGTTGGACTGTATTTTTTAAGTGCCATCCATTCTGTTGAACTGTATTACTTGTCATCGGTTCAAACATTACTGTCGACTTTTTTTGGAATGTCTGGACTCAATTTTTATTTGTCTAATATGCAGCGGAGACGCTGGCAAATATATCTGTTGGCAATGACGATATTTGGCTTAGGGTTGTTGTCGCATGAGTCAGCGGCAGTTTTTTTAGGGATCTTAGTCTGGTTAGAGTTGTTTTTTTACAGGGATCGTAAATTAAACTACCAGCAAATACTGGCTAGAATTAGTCCACTGCTACTGATGGTTGGGGGGAGAGGGCTGCTTTTTTTGACGGCTACACCGTTACCGTCGCAAGTAGTTTATCAGCCTAACTTTCACCCAGTATCCATAGCCAATACTTTTATTTGGTTGAGTTTGTGGTGTCTGGGATTACCGGAGATGCTAGTTGATTTTATGACATTAACATTTAAGTTTAACCTCAATTTTTGGCGATTTTATGGCCAATTTGGAGCAGTGGTATTTCCGTTGGTGGGACTGCTGGCAGTCGCAGTGGCAGTGGGTCTGATGATAGTATGGAAACAATTAATTGATCGGCGTTTTTGGTTAATCGGTTTATTTTATGTGACCTCGCTAGTGCCTTTTGTTTTTTTCCCGGAGCATAAGTATAGTTATTATTTGTCGCTGCCGGTTATTTGGTTTAATGGCTTAGTGGCGATAGTTGTAGTGGAGATGTGGAATTTCCGGGCTAAAGTTTACCGGTGGTTTACTAGGTGTTTGGCAGTTATAGTGGTTGTCTGTCTAATAATTATTTCTCTGGAGACAATGAATTTGAATAAAGTAACTCACTGGGCAGCGAAGCGCTCGGCTGCAGCTTTAGATATTGTCAGCGAAGTTACCCGGAAGCTTCCATCTGTACCGATTGGAGCTGTTTTTTACATTAGAAATGATCCAAACTACCCGGTGATTGCCAAGGATTGGGGTAATTCATCAAAGCAAGCGTTTTTTATCCTGTCAGGATCTGATGCTTTTCAGCTGATCTATCGGGATCCGAGTATTAGAGTCTATTACGAAGATCTGGGTCAAGTTCCGGAGACAGTAGACAAGTCAAAGCTGATTGAGTATACGCTGCATTTTAGATATTAGGGCTAATATTTTTGGTGTAATAATTGCCAGAATAAGAAGGCTAGTTAGGGTGGTGGTGATAATGCCGATTTTTAGGCCCGGGGGTTGATACTTAAATTCCACAAAATCAGTCGCGTTATCTAGCTCGATCAAGCGGAGACGGTTAGGGGTTTCTAAGACAGAGGATTCGGTAGTACCATTTAAATAGGCGCGCCAGCCAGGGGTGAAAACTTCGGAAAGAATTAATCTGTTGGATTGGGGGTTTGAGACATCGATTTTAATGTAATTTGGTTGAAAAGTGACGATGTTGGCATCGGACACAAAATTTCTGTCCTGATCAACAAAATAGGCTCGTGGTAGGTAGAGATTGTTGGTATAGAGGTAAAAATGGTCGGTTTGAGATCTGAGTGTCAGATTTGAATTAGTCAGCGGGTAAGGCGAAACTAAGTATTTAGTGTTAAAGGTGCCGAGAGATTTCGGGTCCGGTTGGGGTTGGTCAAAGGTGGACAGTCCGATTGGTGGGATTGTTAATGAATAATAATTCCAATAGCCGCCGGTTAATTGCCAAGCTGCTTCGTTGAAGTTACGCTGGACTAAGGTATTGTAGCCGTCGATTAATTCGATATTGTAAAAGGCGGCGGTTTTTTGGGAGATACAATGGGTACTACAGTAGGTTCGGAAATGATCATGATCGGAGGCGATAATTTGGATAAAGCTGGTTGGCACGGGGTAGGGATTTGATTTAACAGGAGTAGAGATTCGAATCGATGACAGGCTGAGAGTTTCGACCAGGATCATGATTAGGAGAGGGATAAGCAACCAGCGAAGTTTGGAGTGTATCAGAGAGCTAATACCAGTTCCGGCCAGGATCAAAATAATAATATTGATTAAAATCCAACCCCTGGTTGAGACCCGCATTATTCCAAACCAGTTTTGAGAGATTAGCCAACTGTAGATCGGGGAGCTGTTGTTGAGAGTGACTAAAGTGACTAGTAGCCCAAATGAAAGGATAGCTACTTTGATCTGCCAGTGAACTCTTATAAAGCCAATCAAGGCTAGCAGGTTGAGTACGACTCCATGGTTTAACCACTTTTCGCCGTCGAGTTTTTGCAAAGAGGTGATGTTTAGAAGCCAAGGAAACAGGATTACCATCAAAAATTCTTTAACTGATGTCCATTTTGGGTAAACATCAGGAAGGGTTTGAAGCAGAGACCTGCTGGTGGTGGGTAACCACAATACCTGAGGGATCAGGTTGGCGGCGGTCAAGCCAAAGGTGAACAGTATGCTGATAGTAAAAAGCAAGCAAGTTTTAAAAATTTGATTTGATTTAAGATAGATTAGCCCGGCGAGGATTAGCGTGGCCGATGAAACCAGGCCAATAGCGAAAATAATGCTGTGGGTGAAGAAGAGCCCGGATAAGGATAGACTGATAAAAATAGCCTTAAATATGGTTGGGTTTTTGACGAGTAAAATACTACTCAGGAAAGTTAGCGGTAGCCAGGTTAAGGAGGCAGCCAGACCGTAGTGGCCGGCTTCCAGAAAACCAGCCAGGCGGGGGGTGAACAGGAAGAGTAGACTTAAGTATAGGCTGATCGGTTTGGAGAAGTTGAAGCCTTTCAAGAGGAGTAAGTAGAAGGCCAGGCCGGCAAAAAAAGTGTGGCCTAAAAAGAAAAGAAAAAAGGCGATGTCGGTTGGTAGGAGTATTAGCAGCAAATTGGGCGGGTAAAAAAAGGAAAACTGAGGGTCAGGTAAGAGTGGAGTACCGGCAAAGATGAGGTTGTTATAAAGTGGCAGGGTGTGGTTTGTCATAAGTTGGTGATGCATGAAGTAAAAGACTGGGTAAAAAGCCTCCTGAAGATCATTGGAGCGGTTTAAGAGTGTGTCAGGGTTTAAAAGATATGGCCAATAGATTATTAAGGTGGCCAAACAGAGAATCAAGCCGATATTGATTTTTGAAAGGTCTAATTTTGGCATAATTGGTAACACTAGTAACACAGTTGGTGTAATCGAAGCAAATATTTTAAAATGGGAAAAATGATTAGCCGCTTGTTGGAAAAAGTAACGGATGTTTTGCTGTTTTCGAACATCGGTTTAGGATTGCTTCTGATGACAGGACACGGCGGCTTAGCCGACAAGGCGGCAGTGGCAATTTTCAGCTTACTTGTGATACTAATTTCTTTCAGGCTTTTCCATGACAAAAATTAATCAGTGGCTACTACTGTTGGGGGTGGGTTTATTGTATTTAGTTGTCTTTAAAGTGTTTTTGCTCAGCGGTCATTTAGTCTGGGGTGACGCACCATTCTTTTATCCGGAAAATTTAAAGGAACTATTTAACAAACCACTTTTGTGGGACATCCGGAATGATAATTTGGGAGCGGATCAATCTGGGGTGTTATGGTTGTTTATCCCGACCTATCTGTTTGGATTGCTAAATCACTGGTTAGGCTTTGATAGTGATTTGCTGATTAGGCTAATCTTCTATTTTCCGGCCACGATTTTGGCGTTTTGGGGTGCGTTTGTGTTGATTGGTAGATTCAGCAAAAATTTATCGGCCAGAATAATTGGTAGCGCCTTATATCTTTTTAATAGTTATTTTTTAACGATCATAGATGGGGGACAAATCGGGGTGATGTTAAGCTATGGTCTATTTCCGGTCGTGGTGAGCGCTTTGTTAAATTATTTTGAGTCAAAGCACTGGATAGCCTTTTACGCGGCGGTGGGAGCCGTTTTTTTGATATCAAATGTCGATATCCGGATTGCCATATTGGCGACTGTGACCGGTTTGATTTTAGCGCTGATCAATCCTCCAAAATCTTTGTCAGCCTGGATCAAGCAGCTGTTTTTAAAGTTACTGGCAGTGGGTGTGATACTAATCGGGCTAGACGCATTTTGGCTGTTGCCTTTGGTTGGGGGATTAGGTTCAGGTGGTGTCTTAAGTGAGCTGTCGGGAAATGCGGGAGTGACAAAATTAATCAATAGCTTATTGTTAAATGCCGCGAATTTTCCATTGAATGAATTCGGGACAGCAATGCCTGTTCCTTTTTGGATGAGTCTTTGGCCCCTATTTATATTTTCGGGATTGATGTTTAAAAAATCTGCTCAGAGGCAATTGTTGTGGCTATTTTTAGTTTATTTAGGACTAGCTTTTTTAGCTAAAGGCGGCAATGACCCCTTTGGGTTGATCTTCAGCTGGATCACAATGCACCTGCCGTTTGGCTATGCGTTCCGCGACTCGACTAAATTTTTTGTACCGCTGATGATTGTGGCCAGTATTAGTCTAGCAATATCGTTGCAAAAGTTTGAGGAAGGAGTCAAAAATTATCAGTTAATTGTGGTGGGGAAGTTAATTGTCGTCGGTTTGCTAATAGTGAGCATTTATCCTGCCTTATCAGGATCACTGACAGGAATATTAACAACACGTTTAGATGGCGATTACCAAAAAATTTATCAGAATATTAAGCAGGATGAAGGTTTTGGCAGATCGTTATGGTTCCCTGAGCGATTCAGCCTGGGGTTTGGAGATTGGTCAAAGCCTGCCCTATCAGCCAATTTGCTGTACAGAGAACATCCAATTGCCTCACTAATCGAAGGGGATTATGATTTGTTTGGCTTTTTGCACAGCGATCTCAGTATTCAGTGGTTCAATTTACTGGGTATAAAATATGTTTTGACCCCTGAGAATAGCCGAAAAAAGATTTGGACTGCTCAAGAGTTGAAAGATCGGGTAGAGTTTGTGGCTTTTGTGGAAAGCCGACCATTTTGGCAGAAAAGTAATTGGCAGCTACCTTTTCCGTCATTCCAGGTTGAGGGAGGGGTTCCTCATATTTTTGGACAAAAGAAGATTTTTTTGGTGTTAGGAGGAGATAGTATTTATGATCAGCTGAGGGTCAAAGATAATTTTAACTTGGCGGATCAAGGCTTAGTGTATTTAGAAAGCGGACAACTAGACCCGGCTGATTTGGCAGGGTTAAATCCGGAAAATGCGGCGCTGGTGTCAACTAACGGATCGTTTGAGCAGCTGAGCTACTATTTTCTTCAGGACAAGTTTTTAAAGAAGAGTAGTATCACTTCTAGTCAGTGGAAGATGATGGATAGTGGTGATTATTTGAGTTGGAAATATGAGTTGCTTAAAGGTGGGATAAAGACTCAGGACTATGACTATGGTCGGGGGGTAGCCTTTTCATCAATTGGCGGCGAAAAAATCAGATACCAAACAAATATTCCAAGCCAAGGACAATATTATTTAGCGATCCGTCAGGTTGATGCTTCGAGGAGTGCTGGCATTAAGGTTAGTATCGATGGGTATGAGGAACAATTCAAGTCAAGTCAGCCAAATGATTTTGAATGGCAATTGATGGGTCCGTTGAGGCTAGATGTTGGCAGGTCTGAAGTGATTGTGACTAATCGGGGTGGTTTTGGAGCGGTCAATACTTTGGCGATAATTAGTCAAAATGACTATCAGGCCGCAAGAGAGCGGGTTGATGAATTGAGGAGTCGGTTGAAGACGAGTGAAAATTCAAACAATAGTGATCTAAATTGGTTAAAGGTTGACTATCAGATGGAAAATCCGACAGAGTACAGGGTTAAGATCCCTGAAGGAGTGAATTGGTTGATTTTGACTGACCACTATAACCCGGGTTGGCAGTTGGATACTCGAAAGTCATGGCCGTTTTATGCGATGATTAATGGCTTTAAGGTTGACTCGGTCAAGAATGAGGCCAGACTGTATTACCAACCTCAGGATTTGGTCAATCAGGGGCTAATTATTACTGGAGTTAGTTTTGGTATCTTTCTTGGCTGGGGGATTTTCTTGATAATGAGAAAGAGGAGTAAATAATGCTGAAAATAAAATCAATTTTAGGTCAGATTTCCTCGACAGGTACTTTCAGGGATTCATCAATCACAACATCGGCGACAATAGTCAACGGGGCGCTTGGGGTTGTTTTTTATATATTACTGGCTAGGAGTTTGGGTCCGTCAGATTATGGGTTATTTGTGGTGGCGGTAAGCGCCTTAACGTTGATGGCGGATATTGGTAATTTAGGTACGGATACAGGCTTAATCCGTTTTATCGGCAAATATATTAATGGTGATTCGATTGTCCCAAAACGATTTTTGAAATTGGCATTGGAGGTCAAATTGATAGTCTGGGTGTTAGTATTGGTGACAATTTTGCCGATGGTGTCGTTTTTGGCGATGAAGGTTTTTGGGAAGCCGGAACTAACGGTGCCTTTGCGTTATGCGGTTTTAGGGGTCGGCGGGGCGATGCTGTTTTCATTTACGACTAATGCATTGCAAGCCTATCAGCGATTTGTGAGTTGGTCGGTTTTAAACATCGCTAGTAATACTTTGAGGTTAATTTTGGTCGGTTTGTTGATCTATCTAGCCGGCGTTAATTTGGAGAGTTCATTGCTTGTCTACTTATTAATTCCTTTTTTAGGATTTTTGGTCGGTTTGATGATTTTGCCTAATTTTTGGGTTAAGGGAGAGAGGGAAGTGGCTAAAGAATTTTTTCATTACAACAAATGGGTGGCATTGTTGACTTTAGTAGCAGCTGTTAGTGCCCGGTTGGATATTTTCTTGGCAGCCCGATTGCTAAGTAGCGCTCAACTTGGGGTTTACTCGGCGGCGAGTCAACTGACGAGCGTTGTGCCTCAGCTATTGTTTGCTATCGCTACAGTGGTAGCTCCGAAGCTGGCCAGTCTGGACAGTGACATTAAGGCGATCGCCTATTTGAAAAAATTGCAGTTGATGGTGGTAGTCTTAGCGATACTAGGATTGATAGTTTCGCCGGTTAGCGTTTTTGTCATTCCACTGCTATTTGGTCAGGCATATGTGGGTAGTGTTGGGCTATTTTTGATACTCTTTTTGGCCCAGCTGGTATTTTTGATATCGCTGCCGGTCCACCAGGCGGTTTTTTACTATTTTGGCAAGCCGTCGGTGTTTGTATTTATCTCGGTGGTCCATCTGTTGATAATAAGTTCTTTAGGTTGGGTTTTGACGCTCCAATTTGGGGTATATGGGATGGCAGTGGCGGTGCTGGTTGGGATGATTTCGAATTTTGTCTTGCCGCTAATTTGGGTAGTAGCTAAATTTAAACAGCGATGACAATCTGGGGGCAAACGGTCATCAGAAATGAGGAGAATTGGGTTTGGTTTGCGATTATGAGTGTCATTAAATTTGTCGATAAAGTGATAGTTTATGATCTGGGATCAGCTGATAACACCCTAAAGATCGTCAAATCACCTTGGCGGAAAATGTCGACTGCTTATTGGGTGCGGGCGGCTTTAGAAACTCCGCTGAAAAAAATCAAAAGAAAGATAGTCAGCTAATGGTTTTGTTGGTTTGTTATATATGTGGTGGGGAGTTGGAGGAATTGGGTAAACATCAGCTGGGCTATCGAATCTATAGGTGTTTAAAATGTGGTTTTGGTCAAACAGAGGGGACAGTTATTCAAAAAAAAGATTATCACCGGGATAAAACTTATATTTTGGAGGAGGCGCTGTTTGCAAATATTTTCCAAAAGAGAATTAAGTTGATTGAGCGGTTCCAAAAAACAGGACGGGTGCTTGAAATAGGTTGTTCAACAGGGTTGATGTTAAGTCTGCTAAGTCGGGATGGTTTTGAGGTGATGGGGGTGGAGATATCGGCAATCGCCGCGAAGAGGGCTAAAAAAAGGGGTATTGATGTAGTTACTAGTCCGTTTGAAAAAACTAATTTTAGAAAAAAATTTGATTTGATCATTTTTAATCATACCCTTGAGCATTTGGCAGATCCAAGGTTAGTTTTAAAAAAAGTGGTTGGATTATTAAATAATGATGGTTTACTTTATATCGACTTGCCAAATTTTGGATCAGTGTCGGCTAAAATAATGGGGGTAAAATGGCCGCTGCTGTTGCCGGAGGAACATCCCTGGCATTTTACGTTCGAGGCTATTCAGCAAATATCTGGGCAGTTGGGTTTTAAAATACTGTTAGTCAACCGTTCATCCGGCATTTGGGATTTTGACAATCCCGTTAAAGAATTATGGTTGTCGCTGTCGACTTTTAAAAAGCGTTTTTTTTCGGAAGTTTTAACCGCTATTCCGACTTTTGTGATCTCTAAAATGGGTTTGGGAAGCGGTTTAATTATCATCGCCTCTAAAACATCAACATGATAATTTTACTAGGCCTAATAATAATTATCCATTTATGGCTACTGAAATCATTGCCGTTTACAGCCTGGCCTGAGATGATTTCTTATGGCTATTTAGTCAATAATGGCTTTGTCTTATACCGCGATTTTGCCCAGCCATATCAGCCTTTACTGACGATTTTTTTGGCCGGAGTTTATCTGATATTTGGTTATGGTTTGGAGGTTTTAAAAAACGTCACTTGGGGCCTGGTGGTGGTGGTTGATGTGTTGATCGCGTTACTTAGCATGAAACTGGTGGGCCGCCGGTTGGTGGCGGTAATTCCACTTTTATTATATGCTGCTTTGCAGATTATCTTTGATGGGAATGGGATATGGTTTGACTCTGGGACCAGTCCACTGATAGTGGCCGGTTTAGCCAGTATAGCTCTTCTAAAATCGGAAAAAAAGCAATATTTTTGGGCCGGTCTATTTTGGGCGCTGGCGTTTTTAGTCAAACAACAGCAAGCGGTCATTTTTGTGGCCGTTTTAGTTTATTGGTTGTTTGATCGCCGGTTTGAGCGGTTGAAATATCTGGTGTTTGGGGCACTAATCCCTATTTCAGTGTCACATAGAGCAATCTATT
>CAZXEW010000042.1:0-7154 GCA_964640215.1 uncultured Gammaproteobacteria bacterium | reverse complement strand
CATCCCCATCTACGATTACTACCTCGATTCAGTCAGCCGCCGCTTCGACACCCGCTCCGCTTCCGGCAAAAAAGACATCTTCCGTGAACTGCTGCCTATCTGGCAAAAAATCTCCGATCCGCTGGTCAAAGACCACTATATTCAAAAGCTAGCCGCCCTGCTCCAAACCTCCGATGACCTGATTCAGCGCCAAATCGACAAAATTCCTGTCCCACGTAGCTTTAGCGAAGTGGCGGCCCAAATCCAACCAAAGTCAACCCCGCAGCCCACTCCTGACCGTCGCGCACTCCTCGAAGAATACCTTATCTCTCTGCTTCTCCACCTCCCGCCGACCCATACCTACGTCCCCAACTTCCCCGAAACCCTCTTCACCGATGAAAATTTGCGCCAAATCTACGTTTTGCTTGTTCTTTTTCTCGACAGCATCTCTTTCAAAGGCGGCTCCTTCAAAATTAGCGATTTTTCCAAAAATCTTTCCGCCGACCTACTCGACATCTGCGACCGGATCTATTTAATGGAAATCGATGAAAAACTAAATCAGGCTGAAAACTGGCAAAAAGAACTAGATCGGGTAGTGGCCGAACTCAAAAAAATGCTGATCAAATCCTCCCTCGAAAAACTCTCCCTCCAAATCAAATCCGCCCAATCCTTCAACCCCCCCGACCTCCTCATCCTCAATAAGCGTTTTAGGGACCTCTCAGTCAAACTGAAAAATCTCTAAGAGAGAACCCCTTAACCCTTTTTTCGTCATCCCCGGCTCACTAGGCCGGGGATCCAGACTTCTACAGAGGTGCACTACTCCTGAATAGAATAAAATTAACGTTTAGATCGTTGTAGCAACCTAAACTTAACTATTGCAAATATGCAAATATTATTGCAAACTTACTGGGTGAAGGAAGTGAATCATACAGATACTCCATCAGAACCAAAAGGTGTCGAGATTACACTATGGCAGGACATCCCAACACCTGAACGACTTGGTAAAGACATATACATGCTAACAACATTGCTTGCTGAGCGGACCAGCCGACCGGCAGCTCATATTCGGCGCCTCCTGCGCGAAGGCAAGGTCAAGGGCGTCAAAGTAGGTAATATGTGGCTCAGCACTGTACCGGCGGTCAAGGAGTACGAAGATCACGCTGTCGCCGATAGGCATCAGCGATAACTGGCCAATAATTCTTAAAGATCACCTCTTAAATTCCTGATCAAATCCGGAATGACAATAAAAAGTTCTCCACTTCGGTCGAACAATATTTTTAGGAAGAACTAATACCGAAGTCGGATTTTTTAAAAACTTTGTGAAGTCAGTTGAGATAGAGTAGAAATGGAAATAGGTAATCAGAGACGGTACTGACGTAACATTGAGTGAGCGTGAGACCAAGCACTATTAGATTCCCGCCTTCGCGGGAATGACACACCACCAAAACAGCGCGAACGTTTTTTAACAAAATCTGACGAGGTGTTAGTTCTTCAATAGAGGATTGATTTTATGTCCCGATTTAACCGACAATAACTAGAGATTGTTTTTTTAACCAAATCTCGCTATACTTGTGGCTTGAAAATAGTCCTGTAGTAATTTAGCAACCAATATGGCCAAACGTAAAGGTAAACTAACGGTTCTCGACACCAAAAAGCTGATCAAACTCGGCAAAGAACGCGGTTTCGTCACCCAAGAAGAAATTCTCCAGGTCTTTCCGAGGCCAGAGGAGACTCTAACCGAGCTCGACGACTTCTATCTCAAGCTAATCGAGGGCAGCATCGATGTCTTTGAAACCACCGCCGAAGAAGTCTCCGACACCCCCAAAACCGCTACCGACCTGGAACGCGAGCTCGAAGTCCTGGCTGCCCTTGATGAAGGTTCCGTCACCGACCCGGTCCGCCAATACCTGCGCGACATCGGTAAAGTTTCCCTGCTGAACGCCGAACAGGAGATCGAACTGGCCAAACGCAGCGACAAAGGCGAGGCGGTAGCCAAACACGCCCTGATTTCTGCTAACCTGCGCTTAGTCGTTTCAATCGCCAAAAAATACGTCGGCCGTGGTATGAGTTTGCTGGATTTGATCGAAGAAGGCAACATCGGCCTGATGCGGGCCGTTGAAAAATATGATTGGAAACGAGGTTTCAAATTCTCGACCTACGCCACCTGGTGGATCCGTCAGGCCATTACCCGGGCCATCGCTGACCAAGCCCGAACCATCCGCATTCCGGTCCACATGGTCGAAACCATCAACCGTTTCAACCGTACCCAGCGCCAGATGATGCAGGATCTCGGCCGCGAACCCACCCCTGAAGAGGTCGCCGAAGTTCTCGGTATTGACCCCACCAAAGCCCGCGAAATTATTAAAGTTTCCCAGGAACCGACCTCTCTAGCCACTCCCGTCGGGGATGAGGACGATTCTCAGCTCGGCGATTTTATCGAAGCCCCCGGCCTCAAACCAGACGAAGCCGCCACCCGCGAGCTCCTCAAAGACCACCTCGACGAAGTCCTCGACACCCTGTCTCCCCGCGAAAAACGCGTCCTCCAACTCCGTTTTGGCCTCGAAGACGGCAAGCAGCGAACCCTTGAGGAAGTCGGCAAAGAATTCGGCGTCACCCGCGAGCGCATCCGCCAAATCGAAGCCAAAGCCATTAGAAAACTCAAACACCCCACCCGCGCCAAGAGATTGCGCGACTACCTGGAATAAGCTATCAACTCAGCCATATTACACATAGATCGTCAGCCTTGACAAAACAACTGCGTGGGTATACTATAAGACAAAATTATGGCTATCGAAAAACTTTTCTTTGAAATTAAACAAGATATACTCCTGGAATCTTCACGCCTCTCAGCGGAAGCAATAAAGCTAATGAGGGAGGGTGATACTCAGGCTGGTGAAACTAAATTCGATGAAGCTAAACAGGTCGCCCTCAGAACTCGAACTGTCGATGAAGTTCTGCCTACAATTCTGGAACGCTTTAGCGCAGCTGGCATAACTCAGCCCCCGGCCGGCTTCTTACGGAGAGTGCTTGATGAAGTATCTATCTCTCCGCCTACCTCACCAGCTAGCTCTCTCGAACCTCGGCCGCATATTACTGTTAGTAGACGACCAAAGTCCACAGCCGAATCCCGACCTATTTCTCCTGACGAGTTAGAAAGATCTCCACTTGCAGCACTAATAACTTCTAAAACCCGGCTGCATATGCTGCGAGTTTTTTTCCAAAATCCCGAAGAACCTCTTCATGTCCGCGAGATAGCGCGAAGAATTGATGACACTGGGATTAATGGCGTCAGAAGAGAGCTCGAAAATCTAGGAACTTTTAACATAGTTACTGATCACTGGCAAGAAAATAGAAGATACTATCAATTGAACCCAGATTCACCGATATTTCCTTCATTTTCCCAACTTTACTCACAAATACCTCCTCAGGAAGTCAAGCCGGAGCAAAACAAACCAAGTATTGAAGAAGATCCAAATATTAATATAGATCAAAATTCTCAGACCGATACCAACCTTACCCAAACAAGATTAATATTACCCGATACTCTGCGCAGCTCCCCAGATGAGCCCGCGAATCTGATAGAACGATACTTAGCTACAGCGGATTGTCTGACACTATTTGAAATTTTACAAAAAAGCCAAGTTACTTCTCCAGCCGATTACGAGAAATTTAAAAAAGCTTTAGTCGGCCATGTCTTCGAAGCGCTTGGTTATATTTACCTCAAAGATAGAGACCAAAAAGGCAATACTTTTGTTTTATCTCCCGACGAAACGTTCCGATTTTTTAATAGATTACATCCTGAAAAAAAAGTAATTCATAACTATCAACTAAACTCCGGCATTAAAGGTTTAAACTTTCCTGATGGCCTAGTCTTGAAAACTATTGATGACCGCCTTAGCTTAGAAGCCGTTATCGATTACAAGGCATCAGTCAAAGAACTTCACTATGACCCTAATGTCAAAAATCAATTCGCTTCTTATAATCCTTATGACGTAACCAAAGATTTAATCCGATTTGACCATACTAGCAGCAGTGGTGCCATTAATATTGCTAGTAACTTACTTCATGAGATTAGACCAGACTTACCTGCTAACGACCTCACGCTTAGCCAGAACTATCGGATTATTGCCGCCGTCCCTACGAATTCAGCTATGATTGGGGGTATTATTGATCGCACCCAAATAGAAAGAATCCCTCTCCACAGCTATGATCTTGCCACCTTTGTCACTCTATTACTCACCTCAAATAACGTCTCCGAACCGGCTGTTTCCGGCAAACGTCCATAAATTCCCTAACTACTTGACAACCTCACTGCCCATATGTACACTATGTACATATGATTAATTCCAGAACATTCTTTATAACCAAAGCACGAGCCAACATCTTTAAAATCTTCAAAATGGTTGAGGAAGGCACTGATGTGGTCATCATCAAAAAAGACAGCAACAAACGATTCAAAGTTAGTCTAATCGATCAGGAACCCAAAAAAGATATCGTCAAAATTGCCAAAGAGATGTCAAAAATAGGACTAAAGGCCGGAAATATGACACCAGGACAAATGAAAAAGATATTCGAAAACCGCTTCAAAGATTGAAAAACTTTTTTCTAGACACGAACATCTTCATATATCTAAGCGAAAATAACCAGCCTTTTGCAAATGAAATCATGGCATTTCTATCGGAAGTTCAAGCCAAAGATTACAAGGTTGTAACATCTGCGGAGACCATTCAAGAAATTATTTATTTAGCTAAAAACCAAAATGATCTTTCAAAAGGGCTCGAAACGGCTCACAAGACGCTGGAAATAGCTAAAATTTTGTTCTCGATTACTCCAAATACTTGCCAAATTTATCTTGAAAATGTCGCCAAATACCCAAATCGTAGTAGTCGAGATCTAATACAACTCAGCAGTTGCATCGAAAACCAGATTGAAACAATCGTCACTTACGACAAAGATTTCCAAAAATTCAAAGAAATAACTGCCCTAACCCCTCAAGAATTTCTCAACAACGTTAAACTACCCTAAAATGGTTAAAGAAAGCGAACAAGTAGAAGCCATCGTTATTGAAAGATTGTTTCAGCGGACACCAACAGGTTTAAAAGAAGAGTTGCCGCTATTTGTATCCACTAGGGTAGGATCAACCAGCGCTGACAATCCAAACTTCTTCACCAAAATTCGTCTTATCATCTGGCAGATCCGCCAAACTGGCGACTGTCCGTTAAATGAAAACTTTTTAGGTATCATTATTCAAAGCCCTCACTTTCCCGCCGTCGCCAGAACCATTCACCACCCAAAATATAACCAACCATTCTCCCCGGGCCTAAATTAATCGATCCTGAAGCTAGACTTCAAAGCGGCCAAATGATAAAATGCACTCGCCTATGGGTTACGCTGGCAGGCTAGAGGATAAAATCGAAGCTCAAAGACTTAGAAAACTCGGATATTCCTACCAAGAAATTCTCCAATTTATTCCAGTATCTAAAGACTCAATTAGTAATTGGTGCAGAGATATCATTTTAACTCCAGAACAATCAGAAAGACTTCTTAACAACCGCTCCTATGGTCAATCTAAAGGATCACAAATAGCTGCAATCAATAAGCGGCAGCGGCGATTTGAAAAAATAGCAACTATAAATCAAGAATCGGCAAATCAGGTTGGAGCTTTATCAAGACGTGATCGATTTATAGCGGGTATCGCGTTATATGCAGGAGAAGGTGATAAAGGTTCGGGAAAAAGCGCTTTTACGAACTCAAATCCAAACTACATCAATTTTATGATGACATGGTTTAAAGAATTCTGTAATATCCCCGTGGCTAAATTCAGAGGTGCAGTGTGGATTCATGATGACTTAGACGCCATAACAGCAAAAGGGTACTGGTCCAATTTAACGGGCATCCCTATAGCTCAATTCCACAAAACATACATCGCAAAAAACAAACCGAATAGCAATAAAATCAGGAAAAACTTACATGCCAACGGAATATTTTCAATCAGATTCAGCGATAGTGACAAACAGAGCCAGATTTTAGGATGGATTTCCGCTCTCGTAGGTGGTAAAATTCCGCAAGTTCCTTAAAAATTAAATATTCCTCGATAGCTCAATGGCAGAGCAGGTCGCTGTGACATATCGCAGCCTCTAGGGGAAACCTTAGTTGCAAACTGGGTTAATTGTCGGGAAGCCTAAAGCGCAAGCCATGGTAATCCGCAGCCAAGCCTCACTTAAAAAGTGTTGAAGGTTCAGAGACTATACGCCCGGGTCCTATAAAATGGATATGAGATAGTCCAAGCCTCAAGAAAACTTGAGGGCACTTGTAACGACAAGGTTCCTGGTTCGAGTCCAGGTCGAGGAGCCAATCCTTTGTTTTCTGGCAATTGATGATTGTATCAAAGGGCATTTGGATTGATGGTATGAGGTTTTCGCCATCCATCTTCGAGTTCGGAAGTAGGAACTTGAGTAACTCCCTTTGGTCTTCCATTTCGGAGTTAGCAAAAATCTCATAAGCCCTCTTGGATAGTTCAAGTATCTTGTTTGCTTCATAAAAGAAGTTTTCGTCAGCTTTATTGTGTCTATCCATCTGGTCTAGTATCTCTTGCTGTTGCTCTTTGTATTGTTTAAGCTTTCTGTCATAGGTTTCTTGGGTAATACTCCCATCGAGTTTTGCATCAAGCAGGTTATCAAGCCTGTTTTCCACCCTAGAAAGCTCCTGTTTGAGGTTATCCATTATGCGGTTGTGGTACTGGATTTTGTCCTGATGACCCTTTTTAAGGGCATCTACAATCTCTGGAAGTACCTCGTCAGGTACAGTGAGGTTTTTAAGCAGTCCAACAACTTGGTCGCTGATTACTTCTTCTCGTATCCAGACCTTTTTAGGACAATTCTTGTGGAAGTCTGTGCAATGACCATAAATGTACTTACCCTTAGCTGTTTCAAAGGTTATTGCACATCCGCAGTTAGCACAACTTAATAATCCTCGAAATAGATATTGCATAGCCGCGTACTGAAATGGCACTTTATGCCAATTCTGTTTTACTTTCTGTACCTTATCAAAAAGTTCCTTGGTAATTAAGGCAGTATATTTATGATTATACAGCTTCTCATTCCACCGCATCTCGCCATAATAAAAAGGATTTTTCAGTATATGGTCAATTTGACTCTTGGTTAAGGGTCTCCCTA
>CAZXEW010000041.1:0-7776 GCA_964640215.1 uncultured Gammaproteobacteria bacterium | reverse complement strand
GCCACATGGTACCAAGTATTTAAATTTGGAACGGTTAGACTGCGGGCATTAAAGTATCCTTTATCTGTTTGCACTTCCATCCGGAATTTATTGCCACCCCAACCATCAAATATCAGATTATATTTTCCTCCATCGCTTTTACTGATAATTCCACCATTACCAGTATAGGCACTGATGTAAACCCAAGCTGAAACTGTTAATTTGTTTCCTGAAAAACTTAAATTAGTGTTGCCAGGAACTGAGACTTTGTCATTGGTGCCGTTAAAAAGACCTGCTTTGGCAAACTTGCCTGTTGTCCAATGGGTTCCCGTGCCGGACCAAGTGCCATTTTGATTCTTGCCACTGGAGTCTTTAACAGTTGTCCCCAATCCTTCATCGAATTTCCAGAAACCAACGGTCGGGCTTGCTGTTGAACTAGGTGTTGGCGAAGGGGCTGAAGTCACGGCTGCAGAGGGCAAGGGTGCAGTTAATTTAGCTGAGACAGTTGCCGAGGTAGTTTGAGTAATCACTACACCAGAACTATCCACAAAAACAACATTCTGATTTGCGGCAAAAGAGGGAATCTTGGAAAATAGTTTTTTAAAGATTCCGGTATTGAATTGAGCCAGCTGGGTAACGGCAATAAAAACTATCACTCCAACAACCGCAATTATTAACGCTAAATGTACCACACCCTTTTGATTGGTAAACACCCTAGGCAGCCTCATTTGTTATCTTGAATTAATCATCTTTTATTACTGTTACCCTGTCAATGATCAGTTAACAACTTTGTCTTAAAGACCAACTTTGATACAATTTGCCGACGATGTCAAAGTTTAAAATTATCACCAGAGACGGCTCTGCCAGGGCCGGAAGGCTCGAAACAGCTCACGGAAATATCGAAACACCCATTTTTATGACGGTTGGTACCGCAGCCACAGTCAAAGCAATGGACCCGCAAGATTTGAGGCAGGCTGGCGCCCAAGTCATCCTTGGTAACACTTATCACCTAAATTTAAGACCAACTAGTGAGGTCATCAAAAAACTGGGAGGACTACATAAATTCATGGGTTGGGATGGACCGATTTTAACTGACTCCGGCGGCTTTCAGGCTTTTTCCCTTGGCGCCATGATTTCCGATGGCGTCCGAAAAGCTGGACTAACATCAAAAGTGTCATCCCCCATTCGGGGATCTTCGACCTGGCAAGCTAAGCGCGACCGTCATCCTGGTAAGTCCACGCATCCAGGATCAGCGCAGATTCTGGAGTCGCAAGCTCCCCAGAATGACACTTCATTCCTTGTCTCTTCTTCCGCTTCGCTCCAGAATGACAAAACTACCTTCTCCAAAATCACTGACGAAGGTGTTGAGTTCAAATCCCACCTAGACGGCTCCAAACATTTTCTCTCTCCCGAGCGCTCAATCGAGATTCAACTCAATCTTGGCTCTGATATTGTTTTAGTTCTCGACGAACTGCTCTCCCCCTTAGCCGACCCGGCCTATGTCGCCAAATCCCTCGACCGTACTCACCGTTGGGAACTCGCTTCTAAAGCCTACTTTAAAAAAAATCTATCTAGCTCCATAAATGCCGGCGCTCAACTTTTCGGCATCCTCCAAGGCGTCTATGATCAAAAAATTAGAGCGGAGGAGGCAAAATGGGTTGCGGAGCAGGGCTTTTCCGGCATCTCCATCGGCGGCTCCTTCGGCATCAGTCCTTACTGGCAAGGAAATTCAAAACAAGCAGCGAGGGGTGACACGAAGGAAGGGCTCCCGCTCGCGCGGACTGATAAGGAGCACGTGCGGGAGGGAATTCGGGGCAGGACCCAGAGCGACTTAGAAACCCCCACAGATTGGGCTGCCAGCAAGGCCATCTACGAAACCATGGAATGGGTCATCCCGCATCTACCCGAAGACCTTCCCAAACACGCCCTCGGAATAGGGGAGGTGGAGGATTTTTTTAACTGCATTGAGCGGGGTATTGATTTATTTGATTGTGTTGCCCCGACCCGCCGGGCTCGTAACGGCTCCCTTTATATTAGTCCCAAATCAGGCGGCAACCCGAAAACGAAATTTACTCTAAATATTATTAACGCCAAGTTCACCGCCGACCCTTCGCCGATCGATCCAGATTGCCAATGCTACACCTGCCAAAACTTTTCCCGCGCCTACCTTCGCCACCTCTACATGTCCAGCGAAATCCTCTACCACCGCCTGGCCACCATCCACAATGTTCACTTCATTCTCAACCTTACCACTCAAATCCGCCAAGCCATCATAAACACACAATTCCACAAGCTAAAAATGAGTTGGTTAAGTTAACTTCTACTGAGGAATATAGGTTGCGTAAACCGAGAACTTGAAGTTTTGGTAAATCGGGCTACCAAAGCTGGCCGGCCAAGTCCCAAATGGGGCAGCGACATAACCGCTCTTAATTCCTGCACCAGGTGTATATCTCATCCCATTGACTTCATTAATATTATTCACTCCGTTTGTGTTGTAACCCAACCAATAGTAAGTATTAGGCGCGACAGTTGCGCTGACTGAAACGGTATTCCAAGTTTTAGCAGTTAGCGTTCCTGAGTTACTCTTTGCTAGCAGCGTCCCCGGCACACCATTGTTATCGCTGTAGATCGCCAGTTGATACTTGTTGTTTGGACTAACATCCACCACCCCCACATTTACCGACATTGATACTACCTGGCCACCCCTGGTACCGGTCCTAAACCTGGTCGCATTAATAAAATTTGAATCAGATGTATCGGTTCGACTACCGACCTTGCTGAATCCAAACTTGATTGTTGCCGCCGGAGATGAAGAAGGTACTGGTGTTGGCACGGGTGTTGGTACTGGAGTGGAAGTCGGTGGAGGTGTTGGCTGCAAACCTGATCCTATCGCCCACAAACCATAATCAACCATATTTACCACTCCATCGTTGTTAAAATCCGCACTGACTCCTGTGGCCAATCCAGAAAATTGTTGGTTCCAGATATCATAATCAGCGGCATTTACCACTCCGTCACAATTGGCATCTCCTTGGGGTTTTTTACTACAACTGTTAGTCGGTACTGGTGTCGGTGTTGCAATAGTCGAAGGAGTCGGGGTTGGAATGATTGTTGGCGGGGGCATAGTCCCAGAAACTACACTCGTAAAAGTAAAGACGCTAAATGAATCAACTTTGGCTGAAAATGTATTGTTGGTAACCGGAACACTACCTTCGAAGTTAAGATTTTTTGTTGAGGCCGTCGTTTGATAGAAATTTACACTCGATTGAGCTGGAAGACTTCCTAATGAAACCGTTAGGGTAGGTGAATTAGAGGTATTGTTGATTCCAACTACCGTCACTTTACCAGTCGCTTGATCAAGAAACGCTTGTAGCTGAACATTTGCAACCGTTGTACTCACACCAACTTTTGTCATGCCGGGTCGTGCATACTTAAATACTTGTCCATTTGTATACAATCTTTTAGTCGTGGAGTAAGTATTATTTGTTTGATTCCACTTCATTACACCCCAAAAACCGACCGCACCGTGATGTTCGTAAAGGCTGTCATAAGCATCATAGATCATGGCTGATGCTGCACCAGCATCTAAAAGATTGAAAAGAAAATCTGTGGTTGAAACTCCAAAATTCCAGACATCAGCAGGTGCAGGCGAACCGTTATCACAACCTGGGCATCCTGCTGAAAACTCGGTGACCCAAAGATTACGATTTGAATAGCTAGAGTTTTTAACAAAATTAACTGCGCTTGAGACAGCTGACCCATATGAGTGAACCGCAAAATGATCGACTTTACTCATTAGCGAAGAACTACCCACCATAGCTGGCATATACAAATTTACGGCTGAATCAACAATTGCCACATCAGGCCCGATAACTTTTATGCCGGTGACACCCAGTGCCACAAGTCTGGTGTTTAATTTATTAATAACTCGAACATATTGATTAGCATCTACCAGTACGCCTTCCGGACTACCAATATCTTGCTCATTCATTGGTGAGATTGAGTCTATACGGAGATTTTTCCGGTTTTGGGCGTAGAACAGCAGGTCAGCAACACTTTCCACAAACTTATCCTCGTTGGCTGTGGAGATCGAACAGCCGCCAAGAGCCGAAGGCAGACACCCCATGACATTAACATAGATCTGGCTGACATTCTTGCTTTTCAGATGTCCTAACAAACCAAAGAAATCATTGTATTTGTCTTTATTGTAAAGAGCATCATAGTACGTCCAATTAACATTGTTTGGATCAGTAATGGCTGTCGGATAATCCCAGCTATTTGTTGATTCGATAATAACTCTCCAAACTGTTGATCCCATGGTATCAACAAGCAAATCTATGGCTGGTGCCAACTGACCATTGTTCCAAGAGGCTGAGTTAGCGCTAACACCAAAGCCATCAATCTTTTGAAGCAATTGCGACCCATTGACCGTTACATTAGCCCCTGCTTGAGCATTTGCTACTTTGACAGGAGATGCAAAATGACCCGCCACAAAAAGACTTATTGCGGACAATATGGCAACTGCAAATATTCCTAATGTAATTTTTCTAAGATTATTTTTCAATGATTTAAATGTTAATAATTCTTTCATATACTTTAGTTGGGACTTCTGAGTGAATTCTCCCGATCAACTGGGTAACCATTCGGTGCTCCTCCTTGACAAATAAATGGAAGACCAAAACCATTAAGATCCTGACAGTTGGTATCGTCAGATGGCAGAGTTAATCTAAAGTTAGCACCTGGCGCAGCGAACTGTTGCACAGCGCCTGGATCATTTTGCGTCAACACCTTGGTTCCTTGAGCATTGGTGTAAAATGTTCCTTGGTTAAATGCGGTTGGACGAATACCAAGTGGTCCATATTGCCCATACCTTTGATCCCCTTTTGATCCTGTAATAACGTACGCGGGAGGTATACAGTCCACTGTCGCGCAAGTAACCATTGGGTTAATCGTATTAAGCAGAAGTGAACTGGCTATTAAACCTAGGTTATCATCAAGATTTCTGGCATCGATCCTCCATGGTTCATAGGTTAGGGATTCATTATGCCCTGGGATTGGGAACTGTCTCTCGCCATCATTAGTACCAGTCTCAGGATATAACGCCTCCTGTCCCTGATTTGGACAGTCTATGCCACTCCCCACTGGTCCTCTGGGTGTTAACGGGATGTGATTAGAATTATCAACTGATGGTCCAAAGTCAGACATGGTATGGAAATTGCCTAACAGCTTACCTGTTGGTTTATCTTTGAAAGCGATATCAATGGTATGGAACCTAGTACAAGCTCGTTTTAACCCTGCTGTACCAAAATGCATGGTGTAATAGACTTGAGTGGTAGTGCCGTTTTCAGTATCTTCAATATAGACCCCTTTAAATCCAGCTGGGGGTTCATCCATATCATCAAGTTGTGAAGTATATCGATAGACAGGTTTGAAGTTGGGATCAAAATATTTAGGATTAGAACCATGTTCATGACCAAAATAGCACCAATAAACAGGATCGATAATATTATGCCATGTTTCATAGGTTTTACCATCTGGTCCGACAGCAGTGTATGTGCCATGTACCCAGGTTGGACAATAATCATTTGGTGTTGGTACTACTTGACCTTGAGGTGCTGATGGTGCGTTGGAAGGAGTCCCATTGGCTTCAGCAAAAAGAACAAGATAACTATCGCGAGGGGCCGATCCATTTGAATCATACATGCTTCCAAAAAAGTATTCTCCAGCAGCAAACGCTTTAGTATAAGTGGGATAAGTATTTCCACTAATATTCACATTACCGGCAACTCCTGTATTTGTCCAAGATGACAGCCATGATGGTATGGAGGAACCACCTCTCCAGACAATAGCCAGCTTGGCTGCACGATTGAGTCCAATCTTAACCCATTCTGGTTCGGCTACGATTCCATTAAATCCACCCTTTTCAGGCGATCCGCTTGGAGTATTTAAGATATCCCAATTGTTGTATGGCCCGGGATTTGTAACTCTTATTGTACCTGGATAATCCCCTGGATTCCAATTAAGACTAGTATTAAATTGTCTAGGACGATATTTCATAATGCCATAATCCTGAAGTGTTGATTTCATGTAATAAAATTCAAGAATCGCAGGCTGGTTAATAACCCCACCAACAGGAGGAGTAGTTGGAGTAGGAGATGCAGTTGTTCCGATTGTCACTGAGGTATTTTGAGTACTGGTTAAAATATTTGAAGCATCAGCTTGAGAGACGATATTAGAATTGGTGGTGGAATTTGTGACAAACTTAAAACTTATATTCGATTGACCGGCTACCACCCCCAAAAACCGGACAGTCATTAAAGGGTTAGCTACGCCCAAAGTTCCAGTGAAACCGAGCTGAGGCAGCTTAGAGGTACTATCAAAGGCGGCCGCACCCACCTTCAACAAACCATTTTGATTAGCATCAGCCATTACTTTTGATTTGTTAAAACTTCCGGCGTTATCTAATGGATAAAAAGTTTTAAAGACATTGACCGCTTGAGGAGTCACATCAACTACGCTAATCTTGGTTTTATCAAAAGTAATTAGCGCATCAACACCAATTACTGGGGTATCAGTATTTAGAGTCACCGGCAAATCAAAGGCCGTCTCCACACTGGCCGATACACTGGTTGGCAAAGTCAAAGTGGCATTTCCCGCTGCTCTGGAGAAAAATTTCGGAAAAAGTGTTCCAAATATCTTACTTCTAAAGGAGAAAGTATTAGTCACTAGCAAAAAAAGCAAAAGACCAATAGCAGAGATTATTAATACTAAGTGAGCAACGCCTTGCTCGTTGTTAATTTTTTTGGGCAGAATCATTTTAAGTAGTTAACTATTATGTGCACTGGAACTGTTAAGTTGTCAAGCACTAACTCGTCGCTTGATGCTAGGATGAATAGATGAAGAGAAAACAGGTGATATTATTAGTGATTTCTTTACTCGGGATATCTCTTACAACGTACTATCTTTGGCAAAACAAAACTACACATGATAGCAATCTTTCCTCTGATCAATCACATCATTCCGGTCAACATATGATCGAAAGAGATCCAATAAAAAGAAAGGTTATACTCAGCCATGACCGAATCATTAAAACTATGACTGTGCTAAATAAACAACCCGTCTTTGGACAGCTTTACCTGCTGCATCAGGCAAATATAGTCTCGTTTATCATCAGTGCTGAACTCCGGCCAGCTCCCGCTAAATCGTCATACCAAGCTTACATTCAGGATGATAAAGGGAACAGTACTGCGATCGGTGAGCTAATCTTAAGCGAACATGGCCCATATCAATTACCTTTTGAGACCGATAACAATCGCTATAGTAAAGTTTTAGTAATTCTAGAAGGCGATGAAGATAAATCGTCAACTCAACCGATCTTAGAAGGTTACATTAACTAGACTTGCAGCTAAAAATGTGACTGAAGGTTGTCGGTTTACAATCTGCATTTGTCGTATAGACAATATCGACCCAATAGTTAGTCTCTAAGTCAACATTTGAGGGAAATCCCGGACCATTCCGATATACCCCATTACCCTGGCCGTCATCTTTTGATAAAGCCTGCAAAGGCCCGGCATAAGTTGCCCGGTAAAAATATTGTGGGTCCGAAGCTACATGACCGTTAGGCGCGAAGTAGGAAACAACGTAGTGGGTATAAGCTTTTATTGGTACAGGACTTGGAAAATTGACTTGCTGCCAACCGCTTGGGCTTTCTTGAACTGCAACTGCACTGGCTAAATTCTGTCCGTCGTTTGTCCATAAAGATACCACATGCTGCCCGGTATTTTGACTATCTTTGTA
>CAZXEW010000040.1:0-27268 GCA_964640215.1 uncultured Gammaproteobacteria bacterium | reverse complement strand
TCCCGTTGGAATACTTTTAGCCTGGAGTTTTCTTCTCATGAAAAGACAATCAATATGGAAAGGTTTTTTGGTAACAACTGTTATCCATGCTTTAGTAAATCTATCAGCGCTTATTTCTTTGCCAATATTTAAATAATAATTTGTGATCTTCTTATAAAGCAATATTAATGCGGTTTTAAGAGGTGGACTCTTTTGAGTAGGAATATAAATCATTCCATGTGTTCTGAGTCTATATTGTCTTTATGATTTATTCAGTAAATTAACCTTATACTTGGTTCCCATGATTTCCTGTTTCAAAGCCAAAGTTTATGTGCTGACAACTGGGATTTTGTATTTTTGGATTTTTTGATCAACGGTAATTAAGGTGCAATTTTCGACTTTGGCTTGAGCAATCAGCATTCGATCAAATGGGTCTTTGTGGTGGAGAGGGAGTTCTTCTAAAGCTAATGCATGTTCGAAATTGACAGGTAGAATCTCAAACCTACAATTCTTGATTGTTTGTTTCCAATCTTTCGGCAATTTCAGTTTACCAAGTTTTAGCTTTATCGCCATCTCCCAGACTGAGGTGACGCTTAGGAAGACAGAATTTGATGAATCTGACAGGATATTTTTAATATTTTCCTTGAGGCGTTTTTTGTCTTCCATCCACCAAATGAAAATCTGGGTATCGAGTAGAAATTTGTCACTTTTTGCCATAGAAGAGTTCGTTTATCTCGTCGCTCTCGTCGTCGAAGTTGTCGGGTACCGAGACTTTTCCTTTCCATAACCCAGGCTTACGGGGTTGCAAGTCTTGCTTGAAAGTTACTAGTTTAGCGATTGGTTTGCCGGCTTTGGCGATCACAATTTCCTCCCCGGCTAAAACCTGTTCGAGCAGTTTGGATAATTGAGTTTTGGCTTGATGAATGTTAATAATTTGCATAGACTTAGCTAAGTTTAGTTCATAACTGAATATTTGTCAATGCCAGTAATTGTGACAAACTTTAAATTGAAATTGCGGTTAAGCTGAGGGATCAGATAGAAGAATTATCTGCCTAAGGAAGGCGAATTGTGCCTGATTTTAGTGGGATTGAGTTATAATCCGCTTCTGATAAGATAATCATAGGATATGCTTGAGAATTTGGATTGGCTCGATAGGAGACTGTCTTAGCCCAGCGGGCGTATTCCGGGTAAATTAATCCGCCGCCTTTAGCAGCAATGGTTGAGCCTAGAGAGTTGCAGAATATTTCTTGCATTACACCTGCGATAGCTGTGGTAGCGGAACTGATTAGGAGAGATGATTGACATAGTTCAACTGCAACAACTTTATTACCGGCAAGTTCTGGTGTATTGATAATCTGACTTGTTGGAATCTGTCCTGCTTGATCATACATTCTGGTAAAACTGACATAAGAATCTTGGCTTAAGGTACCGGTAGATGCTCCGCCTTGACTAATATTTGACCAGCCTGGGGTTGGTGAGTTTTCGGGTACCAAAAAGAAGATTCGTTGATGTCTTGGACGAGGAGCTAAGCTGACTGGGACATTTATGCCTTGATAGTTTACCTCTATAAAATAACTTGACCGAGCTAAATTTTCCAAATAGGTGGTTAAATTGACAACAGCTGACTGTTCAAGGATAGCGTTACTGAAGTTTAGCCAACGAGTTTGACTTTGAAAGGTGGTAGTTGTGATGATTGGTCGTGGGAGGTTTCCAGCTAACTCTGGGTAGAATTTGATGACATCGGGATCAAAGGATAACTTTTGTTCAGGAGTAGATATTGGGATAATTCTGGTTGGACTTAGACTAGCTGGTCTATTTTGGAAGGTTGGTTTGGGGCTTTCGGTGGTACAGCTAAGATTAGCTGCGATTAGAGAGCTGATCGCGGCTAGGGATACTTTATATGAAGGGCCAAGAAGTTCTGACATCATAATATTATATCCTATAGTGAGTAAAATTACAAATTTATCTTCTTCCAGGTCTTGCTAATTCATTGACTTTAAGGGTATAATTTGATGTTTAGCTTCGGGTTTAATTCGCTAAAATTATGCAGTTTGAGTTTATTAAAATTAGAGGTGCCCGCGAAAATAACTTAAAAAATATTGACGTGGACATACCAAAAAATAAATTAGTCGTGTTTACCGGTTTGTCGGGGTCGGGGAAGTCGTCGTTGGCTTTTGATACGCTTTATGCCGAGGGACAGAGGCGGTATGTTGAGTCGCTGTCGGCTTATGCCCGGCAGTTTTTAGGGGTGATGGATAAGCCGGATGTGGATTCGATCGAGGGGTTGTCACCGGCCATTTCGATTGATCAAAAGTCGGTTTCGCACAATCCACGCTCGACTGTTGGGACGACGACTGAGGTTTATGATTATCTGAGGCTGTTGTTTGCGAGGGTTGGTCATCCGCACTGTCCGGTCTGTAGTCGCGAGATTTCGAGAATGTCGGTGGATCAGATTGTTGAAGCAGCTTACCGCATACCGCAATCCGCTAACCGCAAGCAATTCAGGGTAATGGTCTTGGCGCCGATTGTGAAGGACCGGAAGGGTGAATATACCAATCTGTTTGAGGAGTTGAGGAAAAAGGGTTTTGCCAAGGTTCGAATTGATGGGCAGATTCGGGATATTGCGGATGATTTGGTTTTAATTAAAACCAACAAGCACACGATCGATGTGGTGATTGATAGATTAGTTTTGGCGGATAGCGGTAAGCAGAAAGCGGAAAGCGAGGTTCTCTCTAGCCGGTTAACGCAGAGCGTGGAGACGGCGCTGAAGCTGGGGGAGGGATCGGTGATTGTGTCAGAGGTACTCGATGCATCGCTGGATTTTCCGCTCAATCCGAAAAAATTTGATGACCATCTTTACTCAGAGCGATTTGCCTGTCCAGTTGATAATATTGCGCTGAGCGAAGTGGAGCCGCGGATGTTTTCGTTTAACTCTCCTCATGGAGCTTGTCCAGAGTGTCACGGGCTGGGCAGTATTTTGGAAATTGACCCGAAAGTGGTCATGAACCCAATTTTATCCATTTCGGAAGGCGGTATCTTGCCCTGGCAGAAGTTTTCGACCCATGAGACTTGGTTTACCCGGTTGATCGAGGCGGTCGGAAAAGTATATGACTTTGATTTAAGTACCAGGCTAGGTCAGATTTCGGAAAAAGCGATGGAGGTTTTACTAAGCGGTGCTGGAGATGAGCAATTTGATGTTCAGGGGAAGAATCGTTTGGGCCGCTGGACCCATTTTTACTCACAATTCCAGGGGATTGTGGCCTATTTAAAGGAGCGCTACCGCGAAACCGAGTCGGAGTTTGTGCGGGCAGAAATTGAAAAGTATATGTTTAATGAGATTTGCCAAAAATGCGGGGGGGCGAGGCTGAAACCGGAAAGCTTATCGGTCACGATCGACGGGTTGAATATCGCTGAGGTGACTTCCCAGTCGATCAGAGAGGGTTTAGAGTGGGTCAAAAAACTATCACCTGGTGTCATTCTGGAGCGAAGCGATAGAATCCAAACACAAAGATCCTATCAGGCTAAAGCCTTCCAGGATGACAATAAGGGTATGTTTAGCATGCGGGAACAAACTATTGGCAAGCCGATTATCAAAGAGATTCAAGCCAGGCTGCAGTTTTTGGTCGACGTGGGGTTGGATTATTTAACTTTAGATCGGGCGTCGATGACTCTGGCCGGAGGGGAATCACAGAGAATCCGGTTGGCGTCTCAAATTGGATCGGGCTTGTCTGGTGTGTTGTATGTTTTGGATGAGCCCTCGATCGGACTGCACCAGCGGGATAATAGCCGATTGATTGAAACTCTGAAGAGACTTCGTGATTTGGGTAATACAGTAATCGTTAATGAACATGACGCCGAGACGATGGAAAACTCCGATTATATGTTTGAGATCGGGCCGGGAGCAGGGGAGCACGGCGGAAATATCGTAGCTTTCGGGACCCCGGAGCAGATTAAAAAAGATCCGAACTCACTGACAGGTAAATATTTAACGGGTAAGCGGAGAGTGGAGATAAAAAAGCCGTCAGCTATCAGCGTTCAGCTATCAGCAAGTCAGAAAACGTTAGAAATTATTGGAGCGAGTGAACATAATCTGAAGGGAATTGATGTCAGTTTTCCGCTGGGTAGACTGATTGCGGTAACTGGTGTATCTGGCTCGGGTAAATCGACCCTGGTCCACGATATTATTTATAAAGCTTTGGCCCAACAAATTTATCATTCCAAAGACCGGCCAGGGACATTTAGCGAGTTAAAAGGGGCCGAAGAGATCGATAAAGTGGTGATGGTCGATCAGTCGCCGATTGGACGGACTCCGAGAAGTAATCCGGCTACTTATACCGGGGCATTTACCTTTATTCGCGAAATATTTGCCCAGTCGCCTGAGGCTAAAGTGCGGGGATACGGGCCGGGACGGTTTTCGTTTAATGTCAAGGGTGGTCGTTGCGAGGTTTGTGAGGGCGAAGGTCAGATCAAGATTGAAATGCAGTTTTTGCCGGATGTTTATGTGGCTTGCGAAGCCTGTAACGGTAAGCGCTATAACCGTGAAGCGCTGGAGATCCATTTCAAGGATAAGGATATTTCTGAGGTATTGAGTATGACGGTTGAGGAGGCACTGGAATTTTTTACCAATATTCCTCAAATTAAAAATAAACTGCAGGTGTTAAGCGATGTCGGCTTGGGTTATATACGTTTAGGCCAAAGTGCCACGACTTTGTCAGGCGGCGAGGCTCAGCGGATTAAACTGTCGTCTGAGCTGTCGAAGCGGCCGACCAACCACACTTTATATATTTTGGATGAGCCGACTACTGGACTACATTTTGCGGATATTGAGAAGTTGCTGGAGATTTTGCGACGATTGGTGGATTATGGGAATACGGTTTTGATTATCGAACATAACCTGGATGTGATTAAAAATGCCGATTGGATCATTGATTTGGGTCCGGAAGGCGGAAATGACGGTGGTCAAGTTGTAGCAGTTGGAACACCTGAACAGATCGCCAAATCGCCTGAGTCTTACACCGGTGATTATCTCCAGAAAGTATTGGCCTAAGAGCTTTAGTTGGCTGTATACTAATAATATGGGTAAGATCTGTCTATTTGGTTTACTAGTGGGTTTTGTGAGTTTAATTTTTCCACAAAATGTCTGGGCCCAGGAAGCCTTTGCCAGTACTTATTCAGTCAGCTATGTAGTAAGTGAGTTAGGGGAGACGGCTGTAACCGAAAATATTACTTTCCGGAACCTGACTGACAAATACTACGCTTCCAGCTTTACTCTGATGGTCGGGGCGACCGATCTATACGATGTCTCGGCCAGCGATACTCAGGGACCATTGGAGACGCAGGTTCAATCTGAAGCGACCCGGTCACAAGTGGTTGTTAAATTTAGGCAGCAGGTGGTTGGGTTTGATAAAAACTACAAATGGCAATTTAGGTTTAAATCAAAGGATTTTGCCCAGATTCAAGGTCAAGTCAAACAGATTTCGATTCCTAGAGCACCAAAATTATCTGCAAACGATGATTTTTCACTAAGTTTAGCGGTGCCAGTGGCATTTGGAGAGCCGACAGTGATGACACCCGAGGCAGTCCACAAGTCAGAAGCCGGCGGGCAGATATTGTTCAATTTTAATAAAGAGCAGATTCAAAGAACCGGGGTGTTGGCCATTTTCGGATCGGAGCAGAAGTATAATTTTGAACTTAATTACACTATCAGCAATAATAGTTTTTTACCGACGATCGCTTCGATTCCGATCCCGCCTGACACTAGCTTTCAAGAGGTCTTAATAGACAGTATCTCGCCCAAGCCAGAGAATGTGATTGTTGACGCAGACGGTAATTATTTGGCCTATTTTAAGGTTGATAAACGTCAGAGGATGGCTGTTGTCGTTAAGGGACAAGTCAATCTTCGCTTGAAGGCGACTGGGCGTATTTCAGAATTGAGTGAAGCTAGTCTGGCCAAATATACCCAAGCTCAAAAGTATTGGGATGTGTCCAGTCCGCTGATGAAAGGGCGTTTGGCCGAGATTTTTAAAGATGTCCAGCAAAACACCCTTTCAAATAGCCAAAAAGCCAAATTGATTCATCAATTTGTGGTTGGTTATTTAAAGTTTGATGACAAGAGGTTGGCGAGTCAGAATTTTAGCCGGTTAGGAGCACTAACCGTCTTAAATAACCCAGATCAGGCTTTGAGTAGCGAGTTTACTGATTTGTTTGTGACACTGGCCAGATCAGCAGGCATGCCGGCCCGTAGATTGGAGGGTTTAGCTTTGACAACTAACAGCCAAATCCGGCCTTTGTCTTTGTTTGGCAAATCAATGCATGCTTGGCCGGAGTATTATGATAGTCAAAAAGGTTGGGTGATGATCGATCCGACCTGGGAGAATACTAATGGTGGCGTTGATTATTTTTCGAGATTTGATTTAAATCACATGGTGGTCGCGATATTAGGCCAGTCATCAATTACACCTAGTACGAGCTACCAAGGAGGATTAAGTTTGACAGGGGCGAGTAGTAATATTAACCAAAAAGTCAGTTTGAATATTAGCTCGGCCAATGAATTAATAGCTGGTTTTCCGATAAATCTGTTAAGTACGGTTGAGAATATTGGGAATGTGGCTGTTGGACCTGCAAAGCTCAAAATAGAGCCTGGGGATCTGATTCTGACAAATAGCCAGGGTGTGGTTGAGACGCCGATTTTACCACCCTACGGCAGGTTGAAAGTAGACAGTCATTTATTGACCAAAAATATTTGGTCCTTTCAGCAAAGTGACGTTGAAGTTAATTTTATGAATCAAACTTCAAGGAAGCGGCTGGTGGCCCGGCCGTTTTATGAATATTCGGTTTTTTTGGTTGGGGTTGTCAGTTTAGTCTTGGTCGTAGTATCCTTGTACGTTTTGTCACTGATTTTGCATATCAAAAGGAGTCGCCAGTAAAAATGGTTCCAAAATTTATCGATAAAGCCAAATTGGTACATAAGCCGGGAGTTTATCTCTATTTCGACAACAGGAGAAACGTCATCTATGTCGGTAAAGCGATTGATTTAAATAAACGGATTTCGTCATACTTTAGGATCAACAATCTTGATGTTAAGACCACTAATTTGGTATCTAGAATAGCCGCTGTGGAGACGATCGTGGTTGAGTCAGAGCTGGAGGCATTAATATTGGAGGCCAACCTGATCAAGAAATATTTGCCACAGTTTAATGTTCGCTTAACCGATGATAAAGATTATCTTTACATTAAAGTGACTAAGGCAGATTACCCGCAAATCAAAACAGCCAGAAGTAAGGATTTGGCAGATGCCCTGGACTATTTTGGGCCCTTTCCATCATCGACTGTGGTTAAGAAAACGCTGAAATCGCTGCGGCGGATTTTTCCTTGGTGTTCAGGAAGGCTTACTGCTTACGGCTTACGGCGTGCAGCCAGCACTAAAGATTCGAGTGTCGGGCAGTTAGCGGTTGGCGGAAGGCGGAGAGCCTGTTTCTATTATCATCTGGGACTTTGTCCGGGTGCGTGTGTGGGAGCGATTAGCAAGGAGGATTATAACAAAATAATTAGTCGGTTTAGGCGCTTTCTAGATGGTCAAAAACAGGGTTTGGTGGAAGATTTAGCGAAGGAGATGGATAACTATTCCAAAAACTTGGATTTTGAGCGGGCTCAGCAGATAAAAAATATAATTTCCGGGGTTAATTATATGACGCAGTCAAACCGGGTGTCGTTATATCTGGACGATCCTAACTTTTTGGATAACCAGCGGATCATGGCTTTGGAGGAATTACAAAAAGAGCTGAGATTGTCGGCGATTCCTAGTCGGATCGAATGTTATGACATTTCCAATTTTCAAGGTCATCAAGCGAGCGGCTCGATGGTTGTCCTGACTGATGGGGAGATTGATAAATCGCAGTATCGGAGGTTCAATATCAAGATCAGCGGACGCCCAAATGATTATGCCATGCACTCTGAAATGATGTCGCGAAGATTAAAACACCCTGAATGGCCATTGCCTGATCTGTTTTTGATCGATGGAGGATTGGGACAAGTCCGGGCCGCTGCTGACCAGTTACAGAAGCATAATATTTCCCGGCCTGTTTTTGGTTTAGCCAAGCGAATGGAGTGGTTGTATCCGCCGGATGGTGAAATATTGAAACTGCCGAGGCGGTCCCTGGGACTACGATTGCTTCAGAAAATCAGAGATGAATCACATCGGTTTGCGATCACTTATCACCGTAAACTGCGAGCCCGAGCGTTTGGGTTGGTGAAAGTTTGAGATATAATTTAAATATGAAGAAACTGCTGCGAAGTTACTTAATCAATCTGGGGACGCTTTGGGGAGCAACCCAACTGATACCAGGATTATATTATGAGGGTGGTTTTAAGACTCTGGCGATTGGGGCAGCGGGGATCATGCTGGTTAACTTTTTTGTAGTTCCACTACTAAAGATATTGTTTTTACCGTTTAATTTAATTACTTTGGGGTTGTTTAGCTGGGTCATAAATGCCCTGGCAATCTATTTTCTAATCACGATTATCCCTCAGTTTAAGGTAATGAGTTATCAATTTCCGGGGTTGAGTATGGGGAGTCTCTCGATCCCCGGAGCCAACCTGAATACGCTGATGGTGGCGGTGCTGGCGTCTCTGCTGATTTCAGTCATATCCAATCTGGCAAAGTGGTTAGTTAAGTAACCTGTGATATAATGCCTTACTAGAATGATAAAACAAATCCTAGAAGTGTCAGAGATTGTCTTGGGAGTGCTGCTGGTGATGTTAATTATTTTACAGTCAAAGGGGACAGGGATTGGTTCGACTTTTGGAGGCGATATGGGTTTTTATGCCACGAAAAGAGGTGCCGAGAAGTTGATGTTTACGATGACGATAATCATTGCCACTATTTTTTTGATTATTCCGATTATCGGTGTAGTGATTTAAGCTAATTTCCCCCTATTATGATCAGGAAAGTCAGGTTTTGGCTGTTATTTGCAAAAACTTACTTTAGCCGCTATAAATTCAGAGTTTCGATTGTCTTTTTAATGGTGGTTGGTTTATGTTTGATCTTGATAAATTTTGAAAAACATCCGAAAAAAGCGACTATTTCAGAAGGTTTAGTGGGAACGTATACCGAGAAGGATTTACCGGTGGTGGTGACCAGTTTGATCTCCCGGGGACTGGTGAAAGTAGGTGGTAACGATATTGTGTTACCGGATTTAGCTTCCAGTTGGCAGGTTAACAAAGAGGGTAATGAGTACACTTTAAAATTGAATAAGGATCTTGTTTGGAGTGATGGCAGGCCACTGGTAGTGATGGATATGGCGCTGCCGATTCCGGAGGTGGAGATTAGTTATCCAGGTTCAGATACCGTTAAGTTTAAGCTGGCAGATTCGTTTAGCCCGTTTCCGTCACTTTTGTTAAAGCCGGTTTTAAGGAAAGATAGTAATATTGGGGTTGGTCCTTATCGAATTACGAGAGTAGAAAACAGCAGTGTCTTTGTTAAGAAATTAGAGTTAACCACAAATGATCCAACTTTGCCCAACCTAACGATCAGGTTTTACCCCAATGAAAAAACTGCCGGTTATGCCCTAAAATCGGGCGAGGTGGCCAGCCTGTTGGGAGTAGCTAATGTCAGCGATTTTGCAGGGCAGAGGCCATTTGAACTATTTAGTAATATCAATCACTCGAGGGTTGTGACGATTTTCTATAACACCAAGGATCCGATTTTATCAGATGAAAATTTTAGATTAGCGCTCAGTTTTGCAGCCCCGGCCATCAAAGGTCAGGAAGAGGCTAAAACATCAATCCCGATTGATAGTTGGGCGTTTAACTCAGAGGTTAAAGATTATTTAGATAATCCCAAGATGGCTAAATCCTATCTGGCTAAAGTCAAACATGGTTTGGAGGCACCGATTGTGTTGACCGTGACTAACTCCTTGCAGGATGTTGGTGAGCGGGTGGTCGAATCTTGGAATAATCAAGGTATTAAGGCGGTCTTGAGGGTAGAAAGTGGTATCCCACAGAATTTTCAGGCCCTACTGATTGCCCAGAATATTCCCTTTGATCCTGATCAATATTCGTTGTGGCATGGTACTCAAAGCGAGACTAATATCTCTAAAATATCGTTGCCGAGGGTCGATAAAGATCTGGAGGATGGACGGAAAACAGTTGATTTAGAACAACGTAAGGCACTTTACAAGGATTTCCAAAAAACACTGCTTGATCACGCTCCGGCTACCTTCTTATACTTTCCGAAAAATAACGTGGTTTATTTAAAGAAAATCGAAGCACCGCTTAAAAAGGTGTTAGATTTGCAGTTAAATAATCTGTAGTGACCCGGGAGGGATTTGAACCCTCGACCAAAAGATTAAGAGTCTTCTGCTCTACCACTGAGCTACCGGGTCAATGCGCGCCCAGAGGGATTTGAACCTTCAACCGCCACGTCCGAAGCGTGGTGCTCTATCCATTAAGCTATGGGCGCTTGATGCTAATTTTATCAGAAAAAGCAGCTATATCAAATAAATCTTGACTTATGGTTGGTTTTTAGGTATCTTGTGACAATTGAAAAGATAAATTATTATGCCGTCAAAGAAAAAGACTGTTAGAAAAATAAGTGCCCAGGTGAGTAGACCCGCAAGAGGAGTAATTAGATCTAGAAAAATGGAGAGAATCGAAGAGGAGATTGACCAAGTCCAGATGGTTGATGGTTCTAGGCCGGTCAATCGAAAGCGGTTATTGGTGCTCGGAGCGATGATAATCGGGTTAGGACTGCTTTTGTTTTACGGGTATAAATACCTGGTGATTGGGTGGGTGGATCAGACGCCGTTGACGCGGTGGCAGATGGATCGGGAGCTTGAGAAAAGATACGGTAAGGATTACAAAGATCAAGTTATTACTGAGACCTTAATTCTAAATGAGGCCAAGAAACGGAATGTGGTGGCTAGTGATCAAGCTATCAGCGATGAGTTGAAAAAGATTCAGGATCAGCAAGGCGGCGGCGACAAATTAAATCAGATTTTAGCGATGCAAAATATGACTCTAGATGAATTAAAAAAACAGCTGAAGTTTCAAGTGTTGGTTAAGCAGATGTTTAGCAGTGGTGTTAGTGTTAGCGATGACGAGGTGACTAAATATATTGCTGATAATAAGGAGCAGTTTGCGACTTCAAGCGATCAGGTTAAAGCACAGGTGAAGGATCAACTGACTTTACAAAAAACCGGGCAGGCCTTTAATACATGGCTGACTGAGGCTAAATCGGGTAAACGGGTAGTTACTTATTAACCGGTAGTTCATTCACTCTGGGGATAGTTAATCCTGACAGCAGTCCAAAAGCAGATCCGAGAAACAATCCTCCAACTACATCAGAAGGCCAGTGTTCACCTAAATAAATACGTGAGACACAAACCATCACTAATAAACCGGCTAGCGTTAACTGAAAATACAGCTGGTATTTTTTGGGCAGACGGAAGCCAATATAGAGCATCAAAAAAACAATCAGAAAGGTCAGCCTGGTGACATGTCCCGAAGGGTATGAGTAGTTTGAGTGGACATAGTATTTGCTGGGTAGATTAAAATCAAAGACTCCTCGGTATAAAAAATGGGGTGGGGATGGGTGATAAAGCATTAGTTTGCCGTAAATTTCAATTATGACGCTGACGGGCATTAAAATAAGGCTCAGGGCAGTGATGAAGAATCTTTTAAAGACCAGGTAGAGAAATAGAATTAAGCCTAGGACAGCGGTCACCTCGGCGGAACCGATCAGCGAGATCAGAGTAAATGGAAAGTCAACCTGATGGGGTAGACGGTCTTGAAATTTGACTGTAGTGTCAAAATCATATCGCATTAGCGTCGGACTAGCCTGGGAGATTTTATAGGAGAAAACCAGGAATCCCAGAAAAAGTAAACTGGCCAGAAGAAATAAAAGCTTTTTGGGCATTTATATATTTTAACATACCTAACTTAGGCTTAGCGGTTGCGCTCGTTGCGGACGAAAAGGTAGGTGCCGATGGTTAAAAAGACGACAAACAGCCCGGTGATAATCGCTAAATCAGGAACTGCTCCTAGCAAGACGACTTTAGAGTATTCTGGCTTATTGGTGTAGTAAAAGCTGCGGGTTAGATCAACGGCATAAGTCATTGGGGCGATTCGAGAGAGGATCCAAAGGTAGGGTGGTAAATTGGTGATCGGGCTAAAGACGCCGGAGATAAAAAATTGGGGCAGAATCAAAAATGGGAAGATCTGATTGGCAGAGCGCTGGGAACTGAGATTGGCCATAACCAACATGCCAAAGGCTCCACCAAAGAAACAGACAATTAAGCAAGCTGGGATTAAGGCGACTATTTCACTAAATCCAAGAGGCACGCCGGAGATTATGCCAAATACGATGACTCCAATTCCTTGAGTCAAAGCGACGAGCGATTCACCCAGGATTTTGCCAATGACGATGCTATATCTAGAAATCGGCGAGACGAAGATTTCCTGGCTAAAGTCATTTTCTCGGTCTTCGATCAGGGAGATGATGCCTGAGGCGGTCGATTGGAAGAGAGTTTGGGCTAAAACGCCGGTAAAAGTAAATGTCAAAAAATCAAAGCCGATCTCGCTGCTTAAATTAACCTGGAGGCTTTTGCCTAAGATGCCGATAAAGACAAATGGAAAGATAAAAGTCGCCATCAGTCGGGTCCGGTCACGCAGAAATTTGGTCATGTCCCGGTAAGCGATGGTTAAAATGCCGTTTATCTCTCTCATGACTCTTGGCTGGCTCCGATAATTTCGAGGTAGGCTTCCTCTAGAGTCGGGTTGTGCGTTTGGAGGGTGGTCAAGGGTGTTTTGATAGAGGAGATGATTTGTTGAGCGCTATGGTTAGTAATTGGAATCTTAAGGCTGTGATCAGGGGTGGGGGAATACGTTAACTTAAGTTTATTTAGTTCAGCGATTAGTTTGGTTTGGTTTTTTGCGCCAACGATCAAGAATGTTTCAATCAGTTTGGATTTGATGTGAGCGGGTGTGCCTTCGACCACGATTTTGCCATTATTGATGATACATACCTGCTCGGCGTCTTCGGCCTCTTCTAGGTAATGGGTTGTTAGAAAAATGGTGATTTTTTGTTTTCGGCGAACATCTTCTAGATATTCCCAAAGGTTTCGGCGACTAAGCGGATCGAGGCCGGAGGTTGGTTCATCTAAAAACAAGACTTTGGGATTGTGGATCAGACTGCGGATAATTTCGAGTTTGCGTTTCATGCCGCCGGAGAAGGTTTTGATTTTATCGAAGATTTGTTTTTGGATACCCAGGACTTCAGCCAGGGCGTGAACCCGGTCTTTATAGGCTTTAGGCATAAGTGAATAGGTTGGCACAAAGGGATAAAGTCCGTAAAGAAAAACATGAAAGCGGATATTTTCCTCGGCCGACAGATTTTGGTCAAGGCTGGGATTTTGAAAAATAATGCCGACATTTTGACGGATTTGGCTGGGGTTTTTATCGAGATCAAATCCGGCAATATTAACCGTGCCTGAGGTTTTAGTAAGGGTGGTGGTTAAAATGGAGATGGTAGTGGTTTTGCCGGCGCCATTGGGTCCTAGGAGAGCAAAGAATTGACCGGCCTGAATCTCAAAAGAGATGTCATCGACGGCGTTAATCGAAGCCTTTTTGTAGCGTTTAATCAGGTGTTGGACTGAAAGTATGTTAGTCATTTTTGATTGTTAATTTAACAGTTTTTTGAATAAAAAAACTTATAAGCAAAAACATAGCCAGTGAGACCAGTGTTGCTAAAAAGGCTGGCAGATAATTATACAAGTAGTGGTAACGTGAGAGAAGGGGAAAATGGATTAGGTATATTTCGTAGGAGTAAAGACCGAAGACTTCCAGTAATTTCAGTTTGAATGTTTTAAGAGTGAAGACGGCGATCAAGGCCAGAGCGCAAATCAGGCTAGTTTGTTGCTCCGAGGTGATGTTTACTCCGACGTTGCTATGGAAAGAGGTGTACAGAAAAACTGCCAAAGCTAGAAAAAGTAGGATTGGTCGAAGAGGTGTAGCTAATTTTAGTCTTGGCCATGAGAGTTTTTGAGTAATAAGAGCGATGAAAATTCCTAGCGGAAATGCCAAGTAATGTAATTTGTATAAGTTAAGAACCCATTCGTTGACCGGCAGACGCTGTTGGAGCAGGAATTGAGAGATGAGGATTATCAAAAGGGGGGAGATGAAAATTAGCCAGCGGTAAGTGACGATCGGATAGATCAGATAATAAAAGAGGATCAGCGTGAAATACCAGAGTGGAGAATTAAGATCGCTGGTGACGTCGTCTGTTGGGAAAAAACCGACTAAACTCTGGATGGTATAGGCAACGGGGTAGGTTCGCTGCAGGATCGTGGCATCCAGAATCAGGAAGACGACGAGCGTTAGCCAAAGAGGGGCAAATAAACGCAGCAATCTTTTGCGATAAAAATGGTCCAGCGACAGCGGTTTTTTGAGAGCTGAAACTGTAAGTCCGTAGCCGGATAAAATTAAAAATAAATTGACTCCCAGGCCGGCCCAAATGTTGACCGGATAGAGAAATTTTTGATCGTTGACTAGAAAAAAGCTGATGTGAGAAAAGATGATTGCCAGAATGGCGAAACCCTTGAGCTCATTGGTGTGATCAGGTGTCAAAGCAATTGAGGTCGAGCTTTTGCGAATACTAAGTAGCAGAAAACCCAAAAGGATGGCTTCGAACAACAGAGTTTCGGTGAAAGGATCGGCAATGTTAACGGACATCGATTAATTGGCTCCAAAGCCGGTAGGTGTTGGCTGAGGGATGAAATAGATCGCCAGAGTAATAGTTTCGATCATTCTTCGCTTGATTTAGAGTAGGTGAGTAGAGGTCGATAAGTTTTAGATGATGTTTTGTGGCGATAGAAGAGATTTTTTGATTAAACTGTTGCGTCCGGAGGTCTATTAAAGAATCGTATGGCGGGAAAAGAATTGAAGGATAACCTAAAAGGGGAATGTTAATGAGGATGATTTTGGCTTTGGTGCGGGTTTTCAAGCTGGTAACCAATTGGTCGTAGTGACCCTGAAAGCTGTCTGGGCTGAGTAGACCATGAATATCATTCACCCCGATCAGGACTGTGATCAGGTCAGGATTTTGGGAAATGGCCGGGGTTAGCTGGGAATTGATTAGATCTTGAACTCCAGCCCCCGAGACCGCCAGATTTTGGAGTTCGACAGATTGACTAGGTTGGGACAAATTATGGGCAATTATAGCTGGGTAAGAGTCCTGGGAGTTTGTTGCTCCGACTCCGGCGGTTAGGCTGTCCCCAAGAGCCGTGTATTTAACTTTGGGGCCAGTGGGATCTCCGATTAAAATCATGGTTTGGGTGGTGGGATTTACTAAAGTGGTTTTATCGAAATGGTCATAATAAGAGGAATAGGCTCGGTTTAAGTAAACAGATAGTAAAATTATTATCGAAATGGAGACAATCAGTGGGCGATTTTGGAAGAATTTAGACATCTTTGAGAGAAATTGTATAATGATTTTAGCATTTTTTTTGAGCTATGACTGGTCGAACTCATGACTTAGCGGCGTTTACCGCCTTAAATTATATTATTGTTACCCAGCCGCTTAGTCCGGTGTCACTGTCGACAGCTCTAGTAGCTTTGAGCGCGAATCTAGTCGGGGGACTGGCGCCTGATATTGATCAGCCAACCGCCAATCTTTGGAACAGGCTGCCGGGTGGTTCAGTTATCGGTCGGATTATTACCCCGATTTTGGGAGGGCATCGCTTTATTTCCCACTCGATACTGGGAATTTTTTTATTTGGTTTTGGTTTGAATTTTTTACTGAACCAGGCTAGTCATGTTTTGCTTGTTGATATGAACGTGGTCTGGTGGGCGTTTATGATCGGGTTTGTGTCACATTTGGTGATGGATACTTTTACCCGCGACGGTGTGCCATGGCTGTTTCCGATACCTATTAATTTTGGTTTCCCGCCGTTTAAGTTTTTACGAATCAAAACCTGTGGGCTCGTCGAAAAATCACTGATATTTCCAGGCCTGATGGTATTAAATGGCTACATTTTCTATTCAAATTACGGGAAATATCTAGAGCTGCTGCGACATTATATTCACTAAAATAATCGTCGGGTTTTGGCCGAGGAGGCCGATTTTGAGGGTTTGGATGCTTGAGTCCGGCCAGAATTTTTTGACATATTTGATAAAGAGATCGGGTTTGGAAACTAGGACGCATAATTTTACGGTCGGTTTTAGGACGCGATGATATTCTCTGATGGACTCCTCGTATAGCCTGGTAATGCTGTTGATCTCGATTTGCTTATCCCAAGGTAGGTTGGAGATTGCACAGTCAAAGAAATGATCTGGCCAAACGGTGTGAGTGGCATCTAAAGGTTTAATGTGATCATATTCAGTGAATCCTAAGTTTCGAAGATTATGTCTGGTAATCACGACACTTTCAGAATTAATGTCTCCCCCATAAACTTGGTTGCCTGGCAGGTAGCTTTCACAAAGAATGGTGCCACTGCCGCAAAAATTGTCGACGACTTTAAGATCTGTCTGAAAGTTGGTGGCCAGCTGGACCATGGCCGCGGCGATAGTTGGCTTTAGAGATCCAGGTTTCGATAACGTTTTATAAAGGCGATGTTGTAGACTATCTTTAGTTAACCTAACGGATGCAATGACTTGATCATGGTCGATAAAAATCCGGATGTCGAAATTGGAATGGTTGAGCTCGTTATATTGCCAGTGATATTTTTGATGGATTTTGGCAGAAATAATTTTGGTTAGTTCGGCTGATTTAAACTTTGATGAGGCCAGCCCGACAGTAAGTGAGAATTGGTTGTCTTTAATCTGGCGAAGGCTTTTAAGGTAATCTCTGGCGCTAATCAGATCCAAATTATCTACCTCAGCGATTAGATGATCATAATCTGCGACATGATTAACGTTTGCCAGCAAAATCCCAATGTCATCAACTGTTTTGAGGGTAAGTAAAAGTTTCGGATCAGCCTTTGTTTCGAAAATGACGCGCTTATCCTTAATATCGCAGATCTCTACATCGTTTAGGGCATGCAAAATCTCCATCAGACTGACTTTTTCTAATCCTTTGGTGGTAAAGGCTATATACTTCATTGTTGAATTTTACACCTAAAATTTAAGGTATACTTGTTTTATGGAACAATTACCTAAGCGGGTAAATATCATTGACCCTCGGGTACTGGTAAAATTACCCTAGCCAATAGGATTTCCTAGTTGATCGGTTCCCCAGTTGTAGAGCAATTTCTTAAGCCAATTAATAAACCGGGTTGGGTGACAGAGGGTATATTTTTAGGTGGAATTGGGGAGTTGTTTGAAAGAGCGGATCAAATTGTTTAGAATAAGGAACAAAAAAAGACTACCAGAATTATCTAAAAATGTTTGAGCAATCTGGGTGAGTGATTCGATTTAGTTTAGATCCACCAAAAAACCGCCTCTCGGCGGCTCCTTTGGTATATCTATCAGATTAGCTATATGACTGGCTTGATAACCTGAAGTAATATTACCATAATTTGTACAAAAGTATTGTCTGAAAATGTGCTTGAATTGGCTTGTTGTACCAACCTTTTTTAGGACCGTCCCTGTTACCTGTTACTGTTAGACTAGGGTATCTTTTGTTTAAGGATTGTCTCTTCGTTTTAGGTAGTCAAATAACTCTTCAAACGAAGCTAGGTCTTCTTGTCGTTGATACTGGGGTATACGTATGAGCTCGTCAGCGATATGATCGATTCTTGGTTTTGATTGAAAACCTTGGCTACCTGAAACTGATTCGTACCAGGGGGTAAGGTGAGGGGCGAGTGTCCAAATATTCATCCAATAATTTCTATCTCGGATAGTTCTGACCATTCCAAGCATGGCGCGTAGCAGCTGATGGGGCTGTGTCATAATTACTGCGCTTGTCCAACCTTCGTCTCGAGATAAATCCAAAAACTCATTATTTTCCATTTTTGTGTTATAACCACCTTGTCTAGAAGAAATAATTTGTTGTTGGTTTACGCCATTGTTGACTAGTTGCTTTCGGAACCAAGTTATGCCTTCATTTGTTTGATGAGGGAGGGTGGTGCCAGGTCGTTCTCCTTCATTGTTAAAAAGGGCGATGAAACGGGTTCGTCCTCGTCTGTAAAAGTCGGCTGCTAACTCAAAAAGATTTGTCGTGTCTCCAAATGATCTACCATGAAAAAAGAGTGCGTCGACAGGTTGTGTTGGCTCTCCACTGAGTAGCATTACTGTAGCTTGATACACTTGAAGTGGGTCTAAGCCTTCTAGTTCGCTGCGATTCATTTGCCCACTTTAGCAGAAGTGGGGCGATATTTGAAGAGTAAAACTTTTTTGGGTATGAACTAAACGTTCTAATTCTGTTCGTGTGTTTAACGAGGAGGGAAATAGTGGTTGACGCTCGCCTTCAGGAAAGCCCGCAAGTCGCAGGACAAATAAGGTCCCGGAAGGTCCTTCTCCGCCATATCCAGAATTGCATCCTCTCAGAGCAAGTCTACTGGCATTATCACCGGTTATGTAGAGACAATCATCTTTTGAACTTCTTGGATCAAGTGAATGGACCATTTCGGCAGATTGTATTTGACCCAATCTATGACCATTAAGTAAGAGGAAGGCTTTTGATATGTCAGTCACGCCGGCAATTTCTTCGGGTCGTAATAAGTTAGCATATCTCTAATCTGTTCTGAGCGTGGGCGGACAAATTTATCTAGATATTTTGGAGGTATTATTCTGATGGGTTCGTGAATGATTTCTCGGTGAGTGCTCAACCAAGAATATAGGCTAAATTGGACTTCTCTGCTATCTGGAAATGTATAATCCGCAAATAATGAACTATATCGTCGTTGCCATGGTAAGCATATCTTGCAATTATCAAGTTCATCGAGAACAAGAGGGGATGGGTCACTCGGGAGACATTTCGCCCATTCTGATTGCAAAAGATTGCGGTTTCTGGCAAATTGTTCTTGGTATTCCGGGTAAGCCATAAATTTAGCTAAATTATAGGTTTTTTTGTGACAGTGTCAAGTTAGTTTGTCTGGAAGGCGGTTTCTTGGGGTGGTTGACTGGGCTTAGTTTGTATGGGAACCTGCACAATAACAACGCTTAATTTTGTTCCAAACTAGCTTTTTTTGAATAATTCTTTTTTTGGGATGCCGGCTTGCTCTAAGATAGAACCAAGTGTCCCGGGTTTTAAATCTTTGTTGTGTAAGGGTAATGTTACGCGCTTTGTCATATTTTTGTTGGTATGAAGAATAAGGTGGCTTCCACTTTTGCGGCTGATATAGAAACCCCTTCCTTGCAAAAACTTAAGAAGTTTTTTAGAGGTAATAGAAGGCATATTCGCTTTAAGAAAAAGCGGTGGGTTTGTCTAAATTAATCTCCACCGGAGCAATAAATGTGTTTGAATATCTTAGTGGTACTTTTTCGCCGTCGGCAGCTAAATCTTCGACATACAATTTTATGGCATCGGCGATATTTTTTTTTGCTTCTTCAAATGTATCACCCTCACTGATACATCCGGGTAAAAGCGGAACGCTAACCGTATATCCACCGACTTCCTGTTCTTCGAATACAACATCGTACTTTAACCCTGTTTGTGTCATGGCTAAATTATACCACAATTTCGGTCTTGGGGTAATCTAACACACGTTGTCCGCACTTATTATAGCGCGCTATCATTGCAGGACTTAGTATTTTTTAGAACCACATTCGCTAGTTTGTAGTTTTGGATTGTTTGGATGAATTGAATCACTTCAGAGATCGAAAAACATTAGGGGTGTTGCTTTCCGGCGGCCAGTAGCACGCAGGCTTGCCCGATTCGGTCTTTATTTAATTCCGGTTGCTTGGCCGAGTCTATCCAAGTAACAAAGTCCCTGCGCGCGGTCGGTCCAAGATCCCTCCACGCCGCCTTCGCCTTCGTATTAGCCGCCAGGGCTTTATAAAGATCCATTGGTACTATTGTAAAACAGCAAGGGCGTCGTTTTCCGGCTGTAAGCATACTGCAGGCTCTCTCGATCCGACGTCTACGAGTCTCCGGTTGCTTGGCTGCGTCTATCCAAATAATAAAGTCCCAGCGCGCGAGCGGCGTGAGACTCTTCCAGACTGCCTCTACCAAGGGGGCAGCCGTGAGGGCTTTGCTAAGATCCGTTGGCACTCTGGGCTCTGATTCTTCTCCAGCAGGTTTAGGATTTATTTTACTTTTTGTCATAGTCTGCTACTTCGAAGCAAGAGCTTGCTCATTTTAATTTGTTGGGGTCATCTACCGAACGATGTTCGGAACTACTTCAGTATTTTATCATCTCAAGAAATAGCATTTTATCAGCAAAGCAGAAAACCCCGGTTTTAACCGGGGATGAATCGCAGTGACTCATCTGCTTAAGCAGCTGAACAGTTTTGCTGTGAAACTGTACGCTGAGAAGATACTCCGACGTACGTCGGAGAGCTTCATAGAACCTCTTTTGCTATTTTATAGGCGGAGAAGGGGTATGATAAATCAAACCCTACGACTAGCCGGAAACTATCTTTTCTTTCTTTCAGCCAATAGTTTAACTCGCTCCAGGGCTTTGGGATAGCTGACCTTAAACATTTCTTCCAATTCTGATGGAACATCAAATGCAGCGGTTAAAGTCGTCGTGCCATTTTTCTCTTCTAGAGAGTAACTTTCCTTACCGCCAGTCCACTGTTTTTCACGCTCCCGTTTTCCGTGTTCCTGCGTATCTGCACGGTGTCTGAGCAGCAAAAATTCGCCTGCGACGAGCTTTTCAACCAAACTTGTTACGCCATACCCGCTTGCAGAAGAGATAAACTGTATTTCATTGCCTTCTTTCAGATCACCAACCATGTATGTTTCAGGGTCAATGATACTTGCCCACTGCCGAAATGTTTTGTCTTGCCACAGAGTATCCCAAACCCTTTCTTTAGTGGCATTTATCTCAATTGAGAATTGCATTTCTTTCATATCAAAATAATATAATGGGTGGCTGACGGGTAACGCTCCCGCTGCCTCCTGTTCCACAAACAGGCGTTCTGCTTTTGAACTACAGCCACCATTTCCCTCGATATTGTACTTGATTTTTGTGGGTAGTTCCAGTTATGCGAGAGAAATTAGTTACTGAAGGGTAGGAGTTGCCAGAGGGCACCGGGGTTGAGGAGGGCCGAGGAGATGTTGGGTTCGAGGGTGCCGAAGTCGAGGAGGTTGTTGCCGGAGTGGACTGACCGGCGGATGGTTTTGGGCTGGTAGAAGTCTTTTTTGATGGTGAAGTCGTATTCTTGGTCGGGTAATAATTTTTTATCTTGAATTTGGGCTGATTGGCCTGAGTTGTCAAGCAAGATATTTTTTAGTGTTATGCCCATGGAGCTGGCCACATTTAGGAAATACTCACCAGCTGAATTAGATTTCCATTTGAGATTGGATTTGACAGTCAGACTGACCGGGCTTTTGACTTCGGTTTTAAATGATAGCGCCTGAGAGTCAAAAGGATTGTCGCCGCTATATAAATTTAAGGCAAGATTAAAGGAGCCGCCATTTTCGGGTGCAGTTAAATTAATGTATAAGGTTTTTATTTGCCCTGGTTCAACTTTGTCGCTTCCCGATGCCTCGACTTTGGCTGAAAGGGTCTTTTCACCGTCGAGAAATCTCAAGCTCAGCGATGTTTGGTCATTCCAGATTGACTGGCCGTTATTTAGAAAATCCAGATGGATGCGATAAGACTCTCCGGGAACAATAGCCGGATAAACTATCCCGCCGACTAATTTGGCGCTATTTAGCTGGATCGGGCGACCGGCATTTTTAGGGATATCGGCGATGGCGTAATACTGCTGATGGTATTCCGGATATTGAAGACCAAGAATTTTGGGATTTTGAGGGGTGCCGGTGTATTTTTTGAAGGAAAAATTTACAAAGGGTTCTTCCTGATAATTAAGCAAAAAGGGCGAGACAGCCACGATATTTGATCTATTCCAAGCGTAATCATAAGCAGTAATCAGATATTCGCCAACCTTTTCAGGTGAAGGGTAAGAGCGATTAGGGCTGATGCCCTCAGAGTGTTTCCAGCCTGTTTCAGTGATAAAAATGGGTAATTTTTTGGTCAAGCCGAGTTGACGAAGGATCAGCATTTCCCAATCGAATGTGTCGACAGTCCCCTTGCCGGTGTCGGTTGGGAGTCCGACAAAACCCGGGTTGGGATAAGAATGGGAAGACCAGCCGTCGAGTTTGTTAAATATCCCCGGTACTGCCTGGTTCATTTGTTTTAGAAATTCGGCTTCTTCGAAATAAAGCGGTGGTTTTTGGGGTGTCGAAGCGTCTAATCCGGCGTTGATGACAAAAAAATCGGGGTTTTTAAGTTTGAGGGCCGTGATGGTTTGGTCCAGGGTTATGGCATAATCGGCCGGATCAGTGGAGTTGCCCCATTCCTGGGCATGGTTTGGCTCGTTATAGATGACGATGTAGCGGTTTTTGATCGGCCAGTTTAGGTCGTCTAAAAAATTGGCCCAGTCGGTTTCTTCGCCTGGATTGGGTCTCAACCAGAAGGCATTTTTCGGTTCGGTGGCCAGTCTGACAATCGGAATTAAGTGGCGGCGGCGGAGATCATCGAAAATAGTCTGCCATTTAGCTTTGTCACGCCCTTTGCGCTCTATTAGGAAGGTAACATAACCCCAATCACCACCGGTCGAGTTGACTAGAGTGGCTGCGGGGGAGGTCTCATCAGGAGTGGCGGAAATTAAATGAATACCAAAGCGATTGTTGCTGACTGACAGAGGATCGTAAATCGCCTTGGCGGTAGGCGTGAACAATTGTATTATGGCAAAAAGTATCGAAATGACGGCAAAATAGACAGCTTTAGACATAATGATTGTTTTAGTTTGGGTATTTTAACACTAAAGATGAATCAAGTTAATAATGGCGCGCCCGGAGGGATTTGAACCCCCGACTAAATGCTTAGAACGCACTTGCTCTACCCACTGAGCTACGGGCGCAAGACATCGACCATTTGGACATGCTGCATACTATCCATAATGGTTGTCTGCCAAATGCTCGAACCTGTACTTTAAACAGCTATTTAGTTTTTTGGCCTTCGGCACTTCTACAGACAAGTGTATTTTAACAGTAAGTCGGATTAGAGTAAAATAATAGCTATGGTCAGATTTTTTGGGATAATGGCGGGTGGGATTGTGGTGGGTCTGGTAATTGGTTTTTTGATCTCCTTCTTTAATTCTCAGATTTTGCCTGGTAATCTCGGTCAGCCAAGAAAGCAAGTGATCGGATTTTTGCCTTACTGGCTGGTTGAAAAAGCAGATAAGGATTACTCCAAATTTCTGACGACTTTGACTTATTTTAGTCTGACTATCGACGAGGATGGGAAAATATTGAAGCTGGTGAATCCGCAGGAGGAGGAACCGGGTTGGCATGCCTTGAAGTCAGGGAAACTTGATAAGTCACTTGAAGCGGCCAAGAAGAAGGGGTTGAATTTGTCGTTGTTGATGTTTGCGGGGGACCCGGATTCGATCGATGGACTGATCAGTGATCCTGTTTTACATGGTAAAACTCTGGTTGAGGAGGTGGCTCCGATTATGAAGAAGCATGGCTTTACGGATCTGAATTTGGATGTTGAGAGTATCAGAGAGGCCTCTGAGGGGGCTAGATTGAATTTTGAACAGCTTGTTAAAACAGTTAAGGATGGATTGAATTCTGAGCATTTGGGAACGCTGACTGTTGAGATTGGGCCGACGGATTTGATTAAAAAAAGGTTGATCGATCCCCAAAAAATCGGCGAGATTGCAGATAGCGTGGTGTTGATGGGTTATGATTATCACTATATCGGGTCGTCGGTGACCGGGCCGGTGGCGCCGCTTGGTGGGGCGGGCGTTGAGTCGGAGTTTGATACCCAGACGGCTGTGGAAAAAGCTTTAGCGGTGATGCCATCCCGCAAACTAATTTTGGGACTGCCGCTGTATGGTTACGAATGGGAGACTCTTGGAGATCAGCCGAGAGCGGCTGTCATTCCGGGGACGGGTTTGATCGCTAGTAATAAGCGGATTGAAGTGCTATTAGGATCATGTGCCTCATGCAGCGCTCGCATGGAAGAGACAGCCGCAGAACCTTATTTAATATACAAGGACGAGGTTGCTTCAACTTTTCATCAGCTGTTTTATCCGGATGCGGCAGCGTTGCAAACTAAGATTAATTACGTTAGAAGCCAGAAATTGGGAGGAGTGGCATTATGGGCGCTGGGATATGAAGGCTCTACGATTCTGGAACCCCTTAAATCTTTTTAGTTTTGATAAGTCTGGTGATATCGTTGAAGGTCGCTTGATGAGGTGAAGCAATGGTTATTTGACTAGAAATGTTTTGTGAATTGTTGTATGCGAGAGTGACGGATCCTTGAGTGATGGTGATGGTGACGATGGGTTGATTTTTGTCGATTGAAACAGTCATATCACCACTTTCTTGCTGAACCAAGAGATGCAATACCCGAACCGAGACAGGTACTAAGCTGTTTTTAGTAAATTCGACTGTCCCTTTAGCTAGATTGAAGACGAAGCTCGATGGTAATAATTGAACAAATTCGAGCTCACTTTGGGGTAGAAGGTGAATATCGGCGATGTCTGAGAATAGGATATTCGCTCTGGAATTATCTTCGGTGTAGAGGTTCTCGCCTTGCTGGATCTCGATTGGAACTTTTAGTTGAGATGGTTCAGTGGCGGTCCGGGCTAGTAGGTTAACCTGACCTGATATGGTAGCTATTTGGCCTTTTAAAGTCAGGCTGGGAGCATTTTCCAAAGAGAAACGGGAGGTTTCGGCAATGTTCGTTTTCGAGGTGACTAGATTTGGTCTACTTTGTGGAGATAAATTATTAAAGAGCATAATAATGACAGTGCCGGCCGTGATTGATGCCAGAAAAAGTAATAATACTTTCATTTATGTATTCAACTCTGATTGGTTAAGTGACGATATTGTCGGGTTGGCCTTTGATAAAATTTTGGATATTGCTGAGCGTTGTTTCGAAAATCGTGGTTTCAGCCTCGATGGTTTTGAAGGCGACATGAGGGGTAACGATGACGTTTTCAAGGCCGATTAATTTTTTAGATTGATTGTCCAGATCGTTTTCAAATTCTAAAACATCAAGGCCGGCTCCGGCGATGTGGTGGTCTTTGAGGGCGTGAAACAGACATTCGGTCTCAATCACTATCCCGCGGGCAGTATTAATTAGGTAGGCGCTTGAACGCATTAAAGAGATGTTATCTTTGTTGATGAGGTGTTTGGTTTGCGGGGTGGCCGGGCAATGGATAGTGACGATATCGGATTGTTTAAGTAGCTCGTGCAGTGTCAGGTAGCTGAAATTGAATTCTCTGGCTAGGGATTCATCTTTAATAATATCGAAGGCGATAACTTTCATGCCAAAACTGTGGGCGATTTTGATGACATTGGTGCCGATATGGCCGGTGCCGATGACGCCGATGGTTTTGCCAAAAAGATCAACTCCTCTTAGATCTTCTTGGTTAAATTTTTTGTCATGTTTGACTCGGCGAACTGCCTGATTTATTTTTCGGGTTAAGTCGAGGATTAGGCCAAAGGTAAATTCGGCAACAGTGTGGGAGCCATAGCCGGGAACATTGACAACAGTTATGTGGTTGTCTTTTGCGTATTCCAGATCAACATTGTCATAGCCGGTTGAGCGGACAGCGATTAGTTTGAGGGCGGGATGTTTAGCCAAAACTTCTCTAGTTAATTTATGAGTCGTAAAAACCGAGATTATTTCAAAATCGCTTTGACTCGGCAGGTCCGATAAACGGTTGAAATACTTTAATGAGAATTCCTCTAAATGTTGGTCAAAGATTTGTTTTTGCCAATCTTCAAGTTTACCAATAAATGCGATCTTCATGCTAGTTTTGTCTCCACTTCTTGGAGTCTATCATATCAGAAAGTTGAATTTAAAGTTACCCTTTTTTAAGGGATACAACCGTTACCGAGACTATATAAATTTCCTATTTCGGTTAGATTAAGCACTCGATTATAGACCCTTACATCATCTATCAGACCTACAAATGGGATTGAACCATTATTTCGGTTACCAATCAAGCCTGTTTGTCCTACTGGATTGGGGGTTTGATTTTTGGTGACTGAAGCCTCCTGTAGGCCATTTGTATAGACTTTGATATTTAAGTTATCGATACTGGCTGCGATAAAATACCAATTTGTGGTGTTTACGGATGTAGTTCCTTGGACCTCCTGTAGGCTGTCTCTAATATTTAGAGTTGGCAGGTAGTTATTCGTTCTAAGCTCCAGAGCATATCCTGTATTACTGCTCATCCCTTTGGAAAAGATTGGGCATGTGGTAAAGCTGCAGTTTCCACTACGTTTAACCCAAGCTGTAATAGTAAAATCTGTAGTAAGATTAAAGGCTGCATTGGGTCCTAAATTCACTGCTGTCTGGTGTGTGCTGTTAAAACTACCAGCATTTCCAAATTTACCAGTAGTTGTGGAGGGTTTAGTGCAACTACCGCCGTTATAACAAGCAGCTGATCCGTTATTGTTACTAGAACTGTCTTTCACTTCTCCGAGAGTGCCATTCCATGATGATTCATCCATTCGCCAGTAACCGATTAGTCCATTATTGAGACTCTGACTTGTATCACAAGTGGGATGGATTAAGTTGGAGCCGCCTGGGCCTATATAAGGGCTCCCTGTATAACCACCAGAGCCGATATTACCTCCTTGAGCTGAAGTTATGCAAACACAAGTACTGCTCGCGGTATAGCAAGTTCTGGAAGGATTGTTTTCTAAAGCTGCACAGACTTTAAACCAAGTTTTATCATTGGCTATGGTATTTGAGTAGGGGTCACCAGCAGGATCTATCGGGATACTGCCTGAGCTAAAGTATGTTGGTACGGGTGAGGCCGGATATTGACCGTTGGCGTAGTTAGCCTCATAAGCCCTAGAAAGGGCGATTACATCTTCTTTTCTTTTAGCATCGCGGGAGCCTTTTTGGAGGCCGCTAAAGACTGCAAAACCAACCACGGCTAAGATTGCGATTATAGCTATGACTACTAATAATTCTACCAGAGTAAAGCCGCGGGCAGCCTTCATGAATTAAATATACAATATATTGTAATTAAAGTCTTTAGAGCGGGGGAGGGGAGTGAGCCTTCGTCACTCGTCTCCTGTAGGATGCAATAGTAAGGCTACTTTTCTACAAAAAGATCTTGTCGCGTCTGACGCGATTGAACCCGGGTCCTACACCCCAATCTTTCTAAACAGAAAACCAGCCATAGAGGCTGGATTTCTGTTTGGAGCGGG